>CAKQDG010000044.1 GCA_934219025.1 uncultured Prevotella sp.
ATGTGGTAACGTCGATAATCATTCCGCTCTTCTTCCCGATGGTGGAGAAGGGGAGCGACATAACATTCCTCTATGCCTTCATGATGATTCTCCGAAGGGTAGTCACGGTGTTGCTTGTACCGCTGTGTCTCGCTTTGCTCACAAGGAGATACCTGCCGAAGTTTGCCGACAGGATAAAGAGCCACAAGAATCTCGGCTTTTATCTCTGGGCGTTTAACCTCTCGATTGTAACGGGAATGACGGTGCATAATATCCTCGCAGCCCAGGTGGGAGGATTCACGCTGTTGCTGCTGCTCGTATTGCCGCTGTTTATTACGCTCATACAGTTTTCCATCGGCAAATGGGTGGGCGGATTCTATGGCGACCGCGTGAGTGCCGGCCAGGCCCTCGGACAGAAGAATACCATCGTGGGCATCTGGCTCACCGTTACCTTCCTCAATCCTGTTGCCGCCGTTGCTCCGGGGGCTTACGTGTTGTGGCAGAATATCGTGAATTCCTGGCAGCTGTGGTGTAAGGAGAAATACGGGTATCTCAAGTGGTGATATCTTATGTGCTCTGCTTTTTTTCGGCAGAGTTGCGTTTTGCTTTCGTATGGCGGCCTTTAGCTTTCGCAAAGCGTTGCTTAATATTGGGGGGGCTTCTCATATTACCCCTCACACCCCTCACACTACCCCTCACACCCTGAACTGCCGATAAACAGGGAGTTTTGGGGGAATTGGTGAGGGTGTGAGGGTAAAAAACAAAAAAATATTTTTTTTTATTTGTAGCTTTCTATCCTGTCGCGACATTGCTCCATGAGCCACTTGGGAGTGCTTGTTGCTCCGCAGATGCCTATGGTGTGGATGCCCGTAAGCCATTCGCGTTTTATCTCGTCGGGCGATTCAATCTGCTTGCTGTTGGGATTTATGCGCCGGCACTCGTCAAAGAGCACCTGGCCGTTGCTGCTTTTTCTTCCGCACACAAAAAGCACAAGATCGTGGCGCGAGGCAAAGCTGCTGATGTTAGGCATGCGGTTGGCAACGTTGCGGCATATAGTGTCGAAGCTCTTGAATGTACACTCCGTCGAGATGTGTTGCTGGATGTATTCAATGATACGGTGGAACTCATCGAGCGATTTTGTTGTCTGCGAGTATAGATAAGTGTCGCGGTTCATGTCGAGCAACTTCACGTCGTCAAAATGTGCAATGACCTTTGCTTGGCTGTTTGTCTGTCCAACAAGTCCAAGTACTTCTGCATGTCCAGGTTTGCCGAAGATTACAATCTGTGCGTCGGGATTCTCGTCATACTGTCGCTTTATCCTGCGCTGCAGTTGCAACACCACGGGGCAGGTGGCATCTATAATCTCGATATTGTTCTTTCGGGCGAGGGCGTAAGTTTCGGGCGGTTCGCCGTGTGCGCGCAGCAGCACCTTCACGTTGTGCAGAGTCTTCATCTCGTCGTGGTTGATGGTGATGAGGCCCATGCGTTTCAGCCGTTCACATTCCATTCCGTTGTGCACGATGTCGCCGAGACAATACAGCGTGTTCCCGCCGGCGAGTTCTGTTTCCGCCTTGCTGATTGCCGTTGTAACGCCGAAGCAGAAACCGCTGCCGCTGTCTATTTCTATTTTTTGTTGCATTGTTTTTTTTATAAAATGGGAGTTCTGGGAGTTCTGGGAGGACTGAGAGTTCTGGGAGGACAGGGATTTTTGGGAGGATAATGGAACGTCAGAACTATCTCTCGTTGTAGTATTTTGTCAGCAGCTCGTGTGCGGCGGCAAAGCTTGTTTTCTCGCCGCGCAATATTCGTTGCTCATAGTCTTTCAGTTCTTTCTGCACAATCAGATTGTTGTAGAAATTGTTTCGCAGACTCTCGTTTATCGTTTCATACATCCAGTATTTGTTCTGCTCGTTGCGACGATAGTCAAAGTAGCCGTTGTTTTTCACAAAGTCGATATACTCATACACCATGTCCCACACTTCCTTTATCCCCGTGCCATAGAAACCGCTGTAGCACAACACCTTTGGCAACCATCCGCTTTCTGGGGCAGGGAAGAAATGCAGGGCATTGCGGAAGTTTGTGGCAGCCATATGGCATTTGTCCACGTTGTTGCCGTCGCATTTGTTTATCACTATACCGTCGGCAATCTCCATTATGCCTCGCTTTATTCCTTGCAGTTCGTCGCCTGTGCCGGCAAGCTGTATCAGCAAGAAGAAGTCTACCATGGAGTGGCAAGCCGTTTCGCTCTGTCCCACGCCCACGGTTTCCACGAAAATCTTGTCGTAGCCGGCTGCTTCGCACAGTATTATTGTTTCGCGTGTCTTGCGTGCCACACCGCCCAGTGAGCCTGCCGATGGACTGGGGCGGATGAACGATTCTTTTCTTACCGCCAGTTTCTCCATTCTTGTCTTGTCGCCCAGGATGCTGCCTTTGGAGCGTTCTGAGCTGGGGTCAATGGCGAGCACGGCGAGTTTGCCGCCGAAGCGGTCGAGCACGTGGATTCCGAATTCGTCTATCGAGGTGCTCTTGCCGGCGCCCGGCACTCCGCTGATGCCTATGCGCACGGAGTTGCCGCTGTGTGGCAAGCACTTCTCTATCACCTCCTGTGCCTTTGCCTGGTGGTCGGGGTTCACGCTTTCCACGAGTGTTACGGCCTGGCTCAGTATGGTTACGTCTCCCTTAACGATACCCTCCACCATATCGCCAACAGATAGTTCGCGACGGCGAAAGCGTCCGCGTTTCAGATATGGGTTTATGTTTGAAGGCTGCTCCACACCTTGGTTTACTTGCAGTCCTGCATATTCTTTGCTGTTTTCTGGATGCTCCATAATTTGAGTTTAGAATTTAGAGTTTAGAATTTAGATTTGGAAGTTGAGAATTGCGGAATTATTGATTCTCATTTCGCCTTCACTTTTATCACCACCTTTGGCTGTTTGGGGTCGTTTGTGATGATGAGCACGCGCGGCATGCTTCGGGCTGAGCGCAACTGCTTCTTGTTTACCGTGATTTTCAGCTTTGCTTGTTCGCCTGGTTTCAGCTTGGATTTGTTCAGCTTAACGCTCATGCCGTTTGTAAACATCTGCATGGACCGTATGTCGAGGGTGGACTTGCCCAGGTTCTCTATTGTTATTGTACCGTTTTTGCTCTGTTTGTCGCCAAACGAACCAAGATCGAGTGTCGTTGCCGACAGGTTTATTTGCGGTGCGTTGGCAAGTTGAGTTTCCGACATGTTGTCGAAATCTGGCAGCAATACGGCGGAAATCGTTATCTCCTTGTCCATACTAACTTTTTCGCCGGGGTTTTTGCCGAGGAATACCGAAGTTTGTGTCAGTCCGTAGTCGTGTAGCTTTCTTGAGTTGAGCTTCAGGGAAGCCACTCCAATTTTACCCGGTGCGATATGTGTGGGCGATACGGCAGCCGTGAGGTAGGATGGCAGGTGCATGATTACCGGACTTATCGTCTCTGCCGTGTTGTTCTTTATGTGTATAAGCTGAACGGGATAGTCGCCACGATTCACGTCGTCGAATTCAACATCGTTTTTGTCTACCAGCAGTCCGCCGACTTTATGTGAGAAGTTGCCGTTGAAGTCAGAACTTTCGCTTACAACAACTCCACGCATCTTCAGATAAAAGGGCTTTGTGGAGGAGTTGCAGAAGAGAGCCACTTCTTTTTCGAAGTGTCCCAGCTGTCGGGCGTCATAGGTTGCACTGACGGTAAATTTGTCTCCGCGGTTTATCGTGTTGTGTGGATAGTCCACGGTGGTGCATCCGCAGCTCACTCTCACTTGGTCGATGTTCAGTTCGTTGCCCTTGTTCGTCAGTTCAAACTTGACTGTAACAGGGTTCTCGTACAACACGTTACCACAATCGATAATTTCGTTTTTTGCCGATATTCGTTGTGCCATGGCATTCAATGATGCCATGGCAAGGAAGGATAATATTATTGCTTTGTTGTTCATATTCTTTTTTGTTTTTTGGGGGGACGGCTCGGACAATCTCGGACTACTCGGACTGCTCGGACAATCTCGGACGGCTCGGACTGCTCGGACAATCTCGGATTACACTGTACGAGCTGTTCCCTCTATTCTGTTATTCTGAAAGACACTGCACCAGTTCTTCCGCAGAACTCCGGCGCATAGGCACATTGGATGGTGCAGCTGCCGGTGGTATAGTTGCCCGGGCGGTCGATATAGTATTCAGTTTCAACCACGTGGGTGCCTTTTGATAGTCTGTCGAAGAAATAATTGGTTACGTTGTCCTTTGGCGAGCAATAGTAGCCCCATCCATATCCGCTGATTTGTTTTACCGGTTCCATGCATGCTGCGCGTTTGTCTGTGAGTTGCACAAAGTCGTAGTCGCGGTCGGCTGTGATTGTGATACGCACTTTTATGCGGTCGCCAACAGAGAATTTCTTTGCGTTACCGTTGAGAGCAACGATTTCGCGCTTCACTCCTATACCGGATGTATTGTCGGTAACATCTGCCACATTCTGCATAAACTGTGCGTAGGCAGCACCCCATGATGTGCCGTTGGTGGATTTTGTTATGGTGAGAGTCTTTTGGCTGTCTATGTCGAAACTGGTTTTCATGTATCCCAGTCCGGCAGAAACTGTAGGCAACTGTTTGTTGCTTCCGTCCACAGCTATGCTCATGCCTTCGGCATTTGCAGTGGTCAGTTCGTTACAGTTGCCGTCGAGGAAGGCGTAAACGGCATTCACGCTGTTTATAGGAGTATCCCAAAGTTGTGTGCGCTTACTCTGCATTAGCCACAGCCGCATCTCGTCTATAGAGGTTTTGTCTTCAGGCTCCACAGCCTTTATTGCCTCAATTGCAGCAGTCTGTGTAGGTATGCGGTAGTCAAACCATGAGTATTCAGCACGTGGCGTGTCGAAATATCTTCCCATCTCAGGTTTTGCCACTGTATATTGTTTGATACTCTCCACGTATTCCTTGGCTTCGCCGGCATTGCCGTTATTGTTCAGGATAATAGCCATGCGTGCCTTGGCAAAGATGTTGCGCTGGCGGTCTTTGCGAAGTTTGTCAAGCAGGTAATCTTTCACGGTGTTTTCCTTTGCCGACAATTTTCTGTTGAGCAGAGAATTGACATAAAGATACTGGATGGCATAACCATTGTCTATGCAGACGGGCTTTCCTGCCTTCTCTTTTTTCTTTATTTCATCATATTCTTTTATTGCTATGGTGGCAAGGTAATTCAATCCCTTGTTCATTATCTGCACAGCCTTTATATCGTTTGTCATTGTCTTTATGCGGGCAAGCATTTCAACGACTTGTGCCGTCATGTTTTTCGAACCGTCCATACCCTTGAACCAGCTCCAGGAGCCGTTCTCGTTTTGCAGGTCTTTCAGCATATTGAATTGCGACTCTATGCGGTAGTCAATCATTGACTCGTCGAAGAATGAAGAGAGCATCTTTTTTTGTTCTGTTTCCTTGTCCGCTTCAATCACCCAAGGTGTTTCTTCAAGAATAAGCGATTTTAGTTCCTGATTCTTCTCCAGAGCGCTCATCAGCGAGCCGTTGTCGTCTTTTCCCTCTTTCTTCCATAGGGCAACCACTTTTTTTATTATCGGGTTTTTGTTCATAATGTATTTGCCGACAACATTGGCATAATATGCAGATGAAACGGAGATGGCATTCTTGTGGGTTATTTCAGCCATGTAGGGCAGAGCCTGGATCATCAGCCATGAAGGATTGGCGGTGTATTCCACTGTGAGTTTCTTGTCTTTTGTTCCATTAGGGAATATACTGTCAAGTGCCACTTCTTTCTTGCCGCTCTTCAAGAATGTGAACGGCACGGTGTTTATCACTCTTTCAGCGTTTGGCAGAACAGGCAGATAATGCTGCTCGCCGTCGCTAAAGTTCTTGCCTTCGGCAGATATGCGGCAAATAAGCAGAGGGGTGTTTCCGTCGGCAGCAAAGCTGAACGAAACGTTTTCAGTGGAGTTTGCTGCAATCTTCACTTTCTTGTTCTTTGAGAATATCACCTTCTCTGTTTCCGGTTCGATAATCTGCATTGTTACGGTAGACAGTATCTCCTTGCCGGTGGTGTTGGCAACGCGGGTCGTTATTGTGGCGTTGTCGCCAGTGCGCACAAAGCGCGGCACGTTTGGCATTACCATAACCTGCTTGCTTGCCACGGCATCAGCGCTGATAGTGCCATAGTTCATGTTGCGGTCGTGGGCAAAGCCTCGGAAGTTCCAAGTAGTAACGCTTTCCGGCAAGGTGAACGATATATTCACGTTTCCTTTTTTGTCGGCAAACAGGGCAGGGTAGAAGAATGCCGTTTCGTTCAGATTCTCTCTGAACTGCAAGCCGCTCTGCATGCCGTTGTCTTTGTCATCGGTATTGTCGTCTTGTTCATTGCCGTCATTGCTTTCGCTTGTAACCATTGAGTCTTTTTTCATCAGCACCTGTCCGTCAAGTCTGTCGGATGTGGCGACAGATTCTGTTATCGAAGCCTCTTCCGTTGCCATTGTGGAGTTGCCTCTTAAGTATAGCGGACGACTTGCCACGGGGTATGCTCCGATAGCATATCTCAGTTTGCTGTTTCTCAAATCGTCGAAGTCGTAGTCGAGCCAGTTATAGCTCAGTGGCTTTGTGGTGAACCAGTTGATGTCGGCTTCGGAGCTGAACAGTATTGCGATGTTCTGCATTGTGTTCCATCGCGAAGACGGCAGGTTCTGCCATAGAGCCAAATTGAAGCCAAAATCATATTTAGCTATTTGGTCGAGAGATTTGTCGTACATCAGGGCGAGCAGTTGGCTTCCCTCAGTTTCCTCGTCGTAGAATTTCTTGTTTATGATATCTTTTGTATCAGGGCGCGAAATGTTGAGCGTCCATGTTTCCTTTTGTCCCGGTGTCAGTTTGTCGCGGAAGGTTACCCATTTCATGTTCAGACTTTTGTCTTGCATCGGACGGGCGATATTGAACTTGTGAGGATAGGCCACGCCATCCTTTACCCACACAAAGTTTAGCAGCAGTCCCTCGCCGTATTCCTCTTTGTAGGTATACGGTATTGTTATGATGCTGTCGCTGACATCTAGTGAGCCGCTTTCGAGCACTTCCTTGCCGGCAATTATTGAGTAGAGGATATGAGTGTCTTTGCGCGACGAGCCAACTTGCACATATACTGGTTTTCCGTCCTTAGGGAAGGTGGTGCCAGAGATATAAGTCCAGTCGGGAGTATCCACGGCAGGGCGCTTGTCGTCAATGCCGAAAAGAATGAATTCCTGACTTGTGGTGTCGTTACCGCATGTTGCCCACATGGTGTGTCTGCCCGACGCAATATCCTTCAACTTGTTCCAGTCGATGACAACATTTTCGTTGGCTTTGGCTGTGAATTTCTCGGAAGAAGAGTCAAACCAATATGTCACAGTGCCTTCTATCTCTTTTGCCGAGTCATTTAGACGGCGGAATGTAACATTTACCACGCTGTCTTTTATTGCCTTTTCCGGGAAGTCAAAAGCCAGACTTGTTGGACGGCTGCCGAGGGTGATGCTTGTTTCGGCAGCATGGCTCTCACCGGCGCCGTCGGTAATGGTGGCCGTTGCGGTGAAGGTATAGAATTCAGGCATTATGAATTTTGGTGTCGGCGCATTGTCGTTTGAAGAATACTCTTCGTATCCTTGTGGCATTATTACAGGTATGCGGATTGAGAATTTTCCTTCGGCATCCGTTGCCACTGTGTCGGCAAGCATCTTTTTGTTCTCGTCGCTGCTGTTGTAGAATCTCCATAACCAACGGCTCTTGCTGCGTGTTACATCGTAAGCCACTTTAGCTCCCTGAACCGGAATACCAGAATAAGTTGTTGCATGTCCAATTACCGTTACCGTGTCTCCGTTATGGTATTCGGTGTTGGCATCGTCAATTTTCACTTCAAATGTAGGGCGCTTGTATTCCTCGACTCTAAACCATTTGCTGCCGATGCCGTTGCCGGTGCAGCGGATGGAGAAACGTCCGTTCAGACTATTGCCTTCAGGAAGGGAGAAACTAACGGCAACCGTACCGTAATTGTCGGTTGTCGCCTTCTTTTCGTCCACCACTTTATGGTTGGCATTATAAAGAGTAAAGGTAATTTCCTTTCCGCTTGCCACTTTTGTGGAGTGAATGCCATCAACATTGTATGCCACTGCCGAAGCGTGTACCTCTTGTCCCGGGCGGTAAATGGCGCGGTCGGTGAACACTGCGGTCTGACTTGACTTTTGATCGTTACTGTAGCTGTTGAAGTTGCCCCACGAACCGGTAAACTGCATATAGTTGTCGTTTGCGGTATAGGCTCTGATCCTTTCAATGTCATAGGTCTTAATATCGAGCGTAGTTTCGCCGTTATTGTCAGCCGTGAAGGTTTTGTAGGTGCCGTTGCTGTATCTCACTTCAATTTTTGCCCCGGCAACAGGTTGTCCGGTAGTGGCATTGAGGGCTGCTATTCTGATTTTGTTTTTCGGCAGATACATGCTCACTACGTACATGTCGCTCACTGTCAGAATGCTGCGCTGAGTCTTCAGCTTCTTATTGTCTGCCGACATTTCCACGACATATAAGCCAGGCTTCAATCCAGGCAATAGAATGTTCAACTTTTGGCTGTCGTATTCGTGTAGGGCAGAGACAGGAGTTTTGATTTCAATTCTTGTAGACGGGATGAGTAGCGGCTTGAGTTTGTTCCAGTCCTTGTTGTCGTATGCGTTGAGATATGTGCTTCCGCTGAGGTTCAGACGTGTCAAGGCAATATTCAGTTCCTTAATGTTTCGTGCATCAGCCGTAATTGTGTCGGCAACATTAGGGAGTAATGCGTCTGGTATATTAACGCCAAACATCGGTTGTGTCAGTTTCTCGTATTCGCTCTTCAGCTGAGGCGTATTCCTCCAGTTGGCCCAGCGTTTCAGAGCCATGTTTATATATTCTGCTTTTTGGCCCTGTTCCACGTCAGAGCATCTGTTCATATATTGATACCTTTCGAGTGCCAGTTCGCCACATTCGGGCAGGTCGCCGTATATCTTGATTAGCGAATCAAGTTTGGCAAGATATGCATTTCCGTTAGCTTTGAAATTGTTTGTCCATTCAGCGCTGTTCTTATAGACCTTCGTTTGCTCAAGTGCAGTAAGCATGGCGGCAGTTCGGTTGCCCGCCTTGTCGTAGTATTTGTTCAGAGTGTCGAAACATTCTGTTTTGTAACCAATTACGCTGAGCAAGTCGTTGTTGAAAATTTTGCTGTCCACCCCTTTTTTCATCAGTGGCTGGTAGCTGAGTGCGCTGCACTTTGCCAGCGCGTCAGGGTTTTCCATGGCTTTGTAGTATGCCAACTTCTTCTTTGCTCCGGCATTTCCAAATCCGGCAGTTCCTTCCAGTGCGCCATAGGCATCGCCAATGACACAGTAGTATATAGATGCAAGAGCTTTGTCTTGGCAATTTTCGGCTTTAGATTCCAATCGATTGATACTTGGCGTTATGGAGTCAGGCGAGATGCGTGCTGTGAGCACAATGCGGTCCACCTCGGCACTAAGCAGATTGCCGTAGCTTTTGTCTTTTTGTGCCAATTTTGTTATTTTGTCAAGTATCTCAATTTGAGTCTTTGGTAAGTCTTTCTTTCCTGCCGCTTCATACTGTTTCCACAGCGACGAATATCCGTCGGCCAATGCTGCTATAGGCAATATTACAGCCGCGAGAATCGATACGAGAGTCTTTTTCATAATCCAATGTGTTAGTGATTATATGTTTCAGTTTTCAAAGTTACTACATGTTTTTCATAGAAACAAAAAAAACGAAGAATATTGCCTGCAGAAAAGGAAAAAGTCTGTTTCGCCCTCAAATTTTGGTAGCGAAACAGACTATTCTTTCTCTGTTCAGACGTATTGATGTTTTTGGGCTTTCGTAGATTTGTCATGTGCAAATCCTTTGCCAGATATTGGTTGTCAGTCAGCCACTTTCTCGTCAAATATCTTTCTCAGCCACAGTTTTTGCTCTGGGATTGTCATGTTGCTATTGTCAAGTTCAATGGCGTCGTCAGCTTTTTTCAATGGCGACACCTCGCGGTGAGAGTCGATGTAATCTCGTTCCTCAACATTTTTCAGAATATCCTGGAAGTCGGCCGGCATACCCTTCGCTTTCAGTTCGTCGTAGCGTCGTTGGGCGCGCACCTCTGCAGAAGCCGTAACGAAAATTTTCAGTTCGGCGTTCGGAAATACAGTTGTGCCGATATCTCTGCCGTCCATCACGATACCTTTCTCTTTTCCCATAGCCTGTTGTTGTTTCACGAGCGCTTTGCGCACGAATCCGATAGCGGCAATCGGACTGACGTGTGATGATACCTCCATTGAGCGGATGTCTTTCTCTACGAGTTCCCCGTTGAGGTATGTGTCCGGACGGCCAGTCTCTACATTCAGCTTGAACGAGATTTTAATTTCGGGCATTGCCTTTTCCAGAGCCTCGGTGTCGATGCTGTTGTCTTCATGGAACATGCCGTGGCGCAGGGCATAGAGTGTGACGGAGCGGTACATGGCTCCTGTGTCAACATAAATGTAGCCTATTTCTTTGGCAAGGTCTTTAGCCATAGTACTTTTGCCACATGACGAGAATCCGTCGATGGCTATCACAATCTTTTTCATATTTTTTTTTCTTTTTTTTTTTAAAATGGGGACTTCTCGGACGGCTCGGACGGCTCGGACGGCTCGGACTTCTCGGAGGGCTCGGAGGGCTCGGACGGCTCGGAGGGCGGAGACTCCTAAATCTTATTCTGTTTTCTGGTATCTATAGCCCGTAGGATACATTCACAGTTATTGAGCTGGACGAAACGTGGTATTTGCCGTAGGCCACTTGCAACTTGAACCTCTCCAACTGCACTCCGGCACCGAAAGAGAGTCCGGCGCCGTGGCTACTCGATGATGCATCGTCGCCTGTGCCTTCGGCAATTTTCATTTCCTTGGCACGACGGAAATTGTATCCGCCGGAAACATAAAACTGGTCGCCGAGCAACAGGTCTACGCCAGCCACGAGATGGTTCAGCGCCGAGTAGTTCCAGTGGGTCAGATCCACCGCCGTCAGCGACAGTCGGAACGGCATATTGCCGAATCTCTTGCTCACTCCGAGTTGCATGTCGAGTGGCATCTTTCCGAAATCTTCGTTGTAGGCCTTAATCTGTCCTCCCAGGTTTTTTGCCACCGCCGACACCGACCATTCCGTTTCCGGTTCATACCAGTTGAGACCCAGGTCGATGCCCGCCGCCATGGAGTTGTAGCTGCCGATGTAGGAAGTAACGAAGCGAGCCGTAATACCGCCCACAAGGTTTTTTGCCAGCGTATAGCTGAATGTTCCGGCGAGGGCGATTTCCTGAGCCGAGAACTCTCCAGTCTGGTTGTTTTCGGCATCTGTCTCCTTCATTTTTCCGTAGTTGATATACTGTCCTGCCACACCCCACGAAGCTTTGTCGTTCACCACGCGGTTGAACGATACACTTCCCGTCACGCTTCCCGCCATATACGTCATGAAGTTCAGGTTGAGCGTCTTGTCGGAAACCGAAGCGAGCAATGCCGGGTTGCAGAACATCAGTGTGGGGTCGTCTTCAATGATGGTTATGTTGTCGCCGCCAAGAGCTGCTGCATGCGCACTCACGGGCAGACGGAGAAAGTTGTATTCCGTCTGGCTCTCCTGTGCCGTAGCTGTCATCGTGGCAACAATGAGCATCAATATTGATATTATGCTTTTTCTCATTCTTTCAGTTTAAAGATGCAAAGTTACATCAGTTTAAAGATGCAGGGTTACATCGTTTTAAAGGTGCAAAGTTACATCATTTAGACTAAAAACGGAAAAAAGTAAATAATATTGTAATTGTAGTCTAATGTTTATTATTAAGAATTTATTTTTTCTTGTTTTTCTATTATCTGTTATCAGTCCATTCTCTCCCCCTTGGGGGAGTTGGAGGGGGCCATTATCTTAACATTCTTCACTTTGGTGTTCTCGATGAGGCTCTTGTCGAACGCCTTTGCCTTGTCTGTCACGTTGATGTTCTCGAACGAGAAGTCTGTTAGGCGGTATTTGTCGCTCTTTCCCACATCGAAGAAATTTTTGCAGTCCATCTTAATGTTTCTCATCACGATGTTGTTGCACTGGCTCAAGGGCATGTCCTTGCGTTCGTCCATCTTGAAGAATTGTGTCCAAGGGCGCACTACGAGGAAGCTGCCCGTCGTGCCCGTGATGTTCTCCACCGTAATGTATTCGTAATGCTGCGGCGTGTCGGGACGCATCTTCAGCCAGAGCACGCGGTTAGCTTGGTTCACCTCGATATTGCGGAGAATTATGTTCCTGTCGGTCAGGCTCTCGCTGCCCAGCGTCAGGCAACCGTGCACCACGCCGTAGCGGCAGTTCTGTATGATGATGTTATAGTTAGGACCATTGTTCGGGTCCTTGTCTGCCCAGGTTCCCTTTCCGCCCTTAATTGCAATGGCGTCGTCGTTCACGCTCATGTAGCATCCGCTTACCAGCACGTCGTGGCAAACGTCGATGTCGATGGCGTCGCTGCTCGGAGCTTTCAGACCGGTGGTTGGCGAGAAGATGTAGCAGTCGAGGAAGCGCACGTGGTGGGAGCGATAGAGATGGTTAGTCCAGAACGGACTGTTCACCAGATGTACGTCCTGCACGGTAACGTTCTGGCAATTAGAGATATACACCAGTCGCGGTCGCTGCTCGTCCTTGTTCGTACATTCCGGGTTCCACTCTCTCCTTCGCCAGAACTGTTCCCAGTAATGATGCCCGTTGCCGTCGATAGTTCCGTTGCCGGCAATTGTGAATCCGTCTAGTCCGTCGGCATTTACGAGCGCCGTGAAGTATTTGCAGGTCTGTCCCTCGATGCGCGTCTCGTGGATTGGGAAGTCGTGTATGCGGTCGCTGCCCTTCAGCTTTCCGCCCTCTTCTATGATGAGGTTAGTGCCTTGGCGGAAGAAGAGAGCCCCGCTGAGGAATGTTCCCTTTGGCACCACGATGGCTCCGCCGCCGTTGCTTGCCGCCGTGTCGATAACTTTCTGAATGGCATCGGTCTGCACGATGGTACTGTCGGTACCGACCCCATAATCGGTAATGACATATCGTTTTCCGAGCTGAGCTTCGTCCACCTTCTGCGTGTTGGCAAACCATTTGTCAATCGGTGTGCCGTCAGGCCAGAGGCCGGTCTTCGCGTTTGCGCTAATGCAAATGAGCAGCAGAAGGAGAGCCCCCCTCAATCCTGGAGCCCCCCTCAGTCCCCCCAAGGGGGGAAGAATCTTAATAATTTGTTTTTTCATAATGTTATTCAATATTTTTATTTTATCTTGCTAAATGTCTTATTGCCAGACTATTATAAGGAAATAAGAAATTTAGAACACTTTTTTGTTTGATTTTGTAAAGAAAATATACATCACGAAAGCGTAGCAATGCTTCTTTTGGGGAGAAGCAATGCTTTTTCGGGAGAGAAGCAATGCTTTGCTCCCCGAAAAGCATTGCTCAGCCAAAATATTTGACTTTTGGGGGCTTTTCGAAAAAGTGTTCTAAACTTCTTATTTCTGTCAGAAATCAGGGTTTGAATAATTTATAAAACTCCGTAGCTCCGAGCAAGAAGCATCCCGTGCCGTAATCTTCAAAATCGGGTACCGACGTAAAGGTTACAGGTTGTCCGGCAGCCGGTTCCTTTCCTGTGCCCTGGTTGTAGCCTATAAATCCGTTGTCGTGCACACAACTTTCAATAGCTTTCCATGCCTTGTCCATAGATGCTGCATATTCCTTTTTCGGCAGTAGCCCGTTGTTTACTCCCCAAGCCATTCCGTAGAGGAAGAGTGCCGTACCCGTCATTTCCGGTCCGCCGTAGGTAACGGGCGAGTGCAGACTGACGTTCCAGAAGCCGTCAGTGCGCTGACACTTCAGCAGAGCCTTGCTCATGGTGATAAAGTCCTTCTTCAGATAGGCATAATATTTGTCCTTCTTCGGCAGCGTCTGCATAACCCTCACGAGAGCAGCATACACCCATCCGTTTCCTCGGCTCCAGTAGCAGTTGTTTCCGTCTTTCTCCTTGTATGGCGGCACAAAGTCTTTGTCTCTCCACCACAGACCATCTTTCACGTTGAAGAGTCCGCCGGCAAGCGTGTCGCGAGTCCATTTGTATGAGTTCACGGCATAGTCAAGATATTTGCGCTCACCGGTCAGTTTAGCATACTTGGCATAGAGTGGCATAGCCATTTGTATGGCGTCAATCCAAGTCCAGAAGTCATACTTCCCGGTACGCATCTGCGTGTCGAGATTATTGGCAACGTTAGCGATGCATGCCTTGTTGCCGTTTTGCAGATACCTCTCGATATAAATCTGCTGACAGCATTGGTTGTCGGCATTGTCGTTAGTAGCTCCGTTTCTTGGTAGCCATTTATGGAAGTTTCCCCACTGGTCCACATAGTCCATATACCTCTGCTGTGGGTCAATCTCATAGAAAGCCATCAGTCCCTCGTAGTAAACGGCACGCGTCCAGAGGTTCGTCTTGTAAATCTTGCCGTTGGCCGGATAGTCAGCGTTAGGGTCGGCAAACTTCTTCATGAAGTAGTCGTTGGTGCGGCGTGCCACATTTATGATATTCTTTTCATTCTGTGCCGTAGCCATTCCTGTTCCCAGCACCAAGCATAGCGTTGCGATGAAAATCTTGTTCATATAAAATTAGTAGTTATTCGTTTTCAGTTTCAATAAGTCTCACCTTTCCGTTCAGTCCGCTCGCTACAGCCTTCCAATTCTCGTAGGTAGTCTTCTTATAGTTGATGTCCACCACGTTGTTGTTTTTCATCTTTCTCCACTTAACTCCCCGGCGGTCCATATCGGCAATGCGGTTAGCCGGAAGGTTAGTAACCTCGATGCGTATAGAATTCTTGCCTTTGCGCAGAGAATTCTTGCAGTTGAGCACGAACGGCACAGCCCAGGCGCAGCCCACATACACATTATTAATATATACGCGAGCACTCTCCCTCACGTCGCCAAGGTCAATCATCCAGTTGTGCTTGCAGTCGTCGGCAGACAGCTTGAAACTCGTGGTGTATACCCCAGTGCCCATCGTTACGGCAGCACTGTCGCTCAGGCTCTCCCAAGTCTGCAAACGATTTAGTTTGAAATTATCCTTTACGCTTGGCGCTTCGTCAATAAACGACAGAGCCCATTTCCCTTCAGTAAGGTCAATCACCTTACTGTCGTCGGCAGCATATTTCATATAAGGAGCACGCGCGATGCTGTCGCCAATACCCCATTTGTCGAGCGGATAATTAGAAGAAAGGAGAATTCTGCTCTCGCCGCTCCTCAGGTTAATCATGATGCCGTCGTTGTAAATGTCAACTCGGTTAAATTCGTCAGTCATAGGATTGTACCAAAGGGCATGCCTTTCGCCGGTGGCAAGTTTCACGGGAGCCTTGATGTCGTGGTCAGAAAGGTTGGCAATGAAATAATGGTGCCCTATGGGGTTGCTGCGTCGAATCATCTTCAGTCCCAGTTGCGTCTTCATCTTCTCGGGAACTGCCGCCCCATTCATAGCCTCGTTGTCGATGCCCATGATTATTTTAGCCCCCTTAGCCTTCAGTTCGTCAAGATGCAGCCTGACGTTTTCCGGTATGATATTGTTTCCCGTCAATACGATAGCCTTATATTTCGTACCGGCAGCAGTAGTAATCGTTCCGTCCTTGAAATCCGTCGAGAGCAGATACTGGTCGGAGATATAGTCGCAGTCAAATCCCGCCTTGTCGATGGCAAGAATAGCCTTTATAAAGTCTGGAGCCTTCTTTGCCATAGAGTGAATGTCAAACTGCATGAGCAGCTTTTCGCGGTTGTCGCGCCACATATCCCTTACGGGCAGATACACGAGGAAGTCATTGTCGGGCTGTCCCCATTGCAGGTAAGTCTGGCAGCGTGTGATGTATTTCATCAGCTCCGGAGCGTCGCGCCAGATTGAGTTCGTAGGACTCATATCGATGGATGCATAGAATTTCCAGCCCGGCCACGGGTCATTCTTCGGCGAATAAGCCGTGCCGTGGAAGAACATGTGGTTCACTCCGGCACAGAACATCAAGTCCATATCCGGTTTCATTTGGCTCAGCGAAGTGCGGAAATGTTCAGTCAGCCAAGTGAACGTTTCGCTCGAAGTATATTTCTTTCCTGTAATATGAGCAGCCGACGGAGCATACTTCAGCATGCTCAGGTCGCTGTAGTTAGGTCGAGTCATGCCCGGGTCCTTGCGCAGTCCCTTGATGCCGAAGTCGGTAAGTCCGAATCCCTCAATCTCCGGAATGTCCACCGCCCCGTAGCAATCGATGAGGTTAGCTGGCGAACCATGTGCTTGGTTTCGTGTAATTGCCCCATGACGGTGTGCCCATGCCGTCCATTGGCGAGTAAAGTTTTCGAGTAGCAAGTCACCGAGTGTCTCTCGATAGTCGCTCACCACTTGCGGGTCTCTGTCAACGAGCTTGTCCAGACATTCTT
>CAKQDG010000045.1 GCA_934219025.1 uncultured Prevotella sp.
ACGTAACTTTAGTCTTAGAGGATGGAACAAAGTTTCATGGCAAGTCATTTGGCTATGATCAGCCGGTGGCAGGTGAAGTAGTGTTCAACACTGCCATGATGGGCTATCCTGAGAGTCTCACAGATCCGTCATATGCCGGTCAGCTCATGACTCTCACTTATCCGCTTGTAGGCAACTATGGCGTGCCGCCATTCACAGTTGAGGAAAACGGCATTGCTACATTTATGGAGAGTGATAAAATCTATGCTTCGGCAATAATCGTTGCCGACTACAGCGAGCAGTATAGCCACTGGAATGCCGTAGAGTCGCTTGCCGACTGGCTCAAGCGCGAGCATGTGCCGGGCATTACAGGTATTGATACTCGCGAATTGACTAAGGTGTTGCGTGAGCATGGCGTTATGATGGGCAAGATTCTCTTTGATGACGAGCCGGACAATATTCCAAATGCCGAGTATGAGGGAGTAAACTTCGTAGATAAGGTAAGTTGCAAGGAGATTATTCGCTATAATAAGGGAGCTGGAAAAAAGGTAGTTCTCGTAGACTGTGGCGTTAAGAACAACATCATCCGTTGTCTTATCAACCGCGGTGTTGAGGTAATCCGTGTACCATGGAACTATGACTATACAGATATGGAATTCGACGGCTTGTTTCTTGCCAACGGTCCTGGCGACCCTGATATGTGTGAAGAGGCTGTGAATATAATCAAGAAGCAGATGGAGCGTAGCGACAAGCCGATATGCGGTATCTGTATGGGCAACCAGCTCCTTGCAAAGGCAGCCGGTGCAACAATCTACAAGCTGAAATACGGCCACCGTTCTCATAACCAGCCAGTGCGTATGGTAGGTACAGACAAATGCTTCGTTACCAGCCAGAACCACGGATATGCCGTTGATGCCAAAACTCTTGGAAAGGATTGGGAAGAACTGTTTGTAAACATGAACGACGGCAGCAACGAGGGCATCCGCCATAAGGAGAAGCCTTGGTTCTCAAGTCAGTTCCATCCAGAGGCATGTTCCGGACCAGTAGACACGGAGTTTATGTTTGACAAGTTTGTTGAAAGTTTGAAGAAATAAAGCTCCACCCCCGACCCCTCCCCGTAGGGAGGAGAGTGGTATGCAATGTTTAATACAGAAAGGCGAAAGTCAAATTAAACATTAATCACTAAACATTAAAAGCAAAGATGAAAGACGAAAATATAAAGAAAGTATTGTTGCTCGGTTCGGGTGCCTTGAAAATTGGCGAAGCGGGCGAGTTCGATTACTCCGGTTCGCAGGCTCTGAAGGCCCTCCGTGAAGAAGGGGTGCAGACGGTTCTCATCAATCCTAACATCGCTACGGTGCAGACTTCAGAAGGAGTTGCAGACCAGATATATTTCCTTCCGGTACAGCCGTATTTTGTAGAGCGTGTCATTGAGAAGGAGCGTCCAGACGGTATTCTCCTCTCGTTCGGTGGACAGACTGCCCTAAACTGCGGTGTGGAACTGTACAAGAGTGGAGTGCTTGAGAAATACAATGTAAAGGTGCTTGGTACTCCAGTACAGGCAATCATGGATACAGAAGACCGCGAACTCTTTGTTGAGAAACTCGACGAGATTGACGTTAAGACAATTAAGAGCGAAGCTTGCGAAAATATAGAACAGACACGTAAGGCTGCCGCCGACCTTGGCTACCCGGTTATCATCCGTGCTGCGTATGCACTTGGCGGACTTGGTTCCGGTTTTGCTGACAACGAGGAGGAGCTGAACAAACTTGCCGAGAAAGCATTTTCTTTCTCTCCGCAGGTTCTTGTGGAAAAGAGTTTGAAGGGCTGGAAGGAAATAGAATACGAGGTGGTTCGCGACCGCTATGACAACTGTATCACGGTCTGCAATATGGAGAACTTCGACCCGCTCGGCATACATACCGGCGAGAGTATCGTTATCGCTCCATCTCAGACATTGACAAACTCTGAATATCATAAGTTGCGTGCACTTGCCATAAAGATTATCCGCCATATCGGTATCGTTGGCGAGTGTAACGTGCAGTATGCCTTCGACCCTAAGAGCGAGGACTACCGCGTTATTGAGGTGAATGCCCGACTGAGCCGTTCTTCTGCTCTTGCATCAAAGGCAACTGGTTATCCTTTGGCATTTGTGGCTGCAAAACTCGGTATGGGATATGGTTTGTTTGAATTGAAAAACTCTGTAACAAAGACTACAAGTGCATTCTTCGAACCGGCGCTCGACTATGTTGTCTGCAAGATTCCGCGTTGGGACTTGAGCAAGTTCCGCGGTGTTGACAAGGAACTTGGTTCGTCGATGAAGTCAGTAGGCGAGGTTATGGCAATAGGCCGTAACTTTGAAGAGGCTATACAGAAGGGACTCCGTATGATTGGCCAGGGCATGCACGGATTTGTTGAGAACAAGGAACTCAAGATTGACGATATAGATGCCGCTCTGAAAGAGCCAACCGACAAGCGTGTGTTTGTCATCTCAAAGGCTATGCACAAGGGATATACAGTTGATGATATCCACGAGCTGACGAAGATTGACAAGTGGTTCCTTGAGAAGCTGAAGCATATTATCGACATTGATGAGGCGATGAAGAAATGCAACATCAATACTCTCGACAAGGAACTTCTGCGCACGGCAAAGGTGTATGGCTTTACTGACTTCCAGATTGCGCGTGCTGTAGGCTTGGAGCAGGAACTTCACAGTATGGCAAAGGCAGGACTCGTGGTTCGTCAGCTGCGCAAGAACTATGGCATCTTGCCTGTAGTAAAACAGATAGACACCCTTGCTGCCGAATATCCGGCACAGACAAATTATCTGTATGTTACATATGCAGGAGTAAAGAGCGACATCACTTTCGAGAATGACCATCGCAGTATCATCGTGCTCGGTTCTGGTGCTTACCGTATCGGCTCTTCTGTAGAGTTCGACTGGTGTGGTGTGCAGGCGCTCAACACAATTCGCAAGGAGGGATACCGCAGCGTGATGATAAACTATAACCCGGAGACCGTGTCTACCGACTATGACATGTGCGACCGTCTGTATTTCGATGAGCTTACATTTGAGCGTGTCATGGATATCATCGACCTTGAACAGCCACATGGCGTGATCGTATCTACTGGCGGACAGATTCCGAACAACCTTGCCATGCGTCTTGACGAGCAGCATGTGAATATCCTCGGCACAAAGGCACAGGATATTGATAATGCCGAAGACCGTGCCAAGTTCTCGCAGATGCTTACAAACAATGGTATCAATCAGCCGGAATGGAGTGCGCTGACGAGTATGGAAGATATAGACAAGTTTATCAAGCGAGTTGGCTTCCCTGTACTTGTCCGTCCAAGTTATGTGCTTTCTGGTGCTGCAATGAATGTTTGTTCAAACGAGGATGAGTTGAAGCGCTTCCTTCAGCTTGCAGCAAATGTCAGCGAGGATCATCCTGTTGTTGTCAGCAAGTTTATCGAGCATGCCAAGGAGATAGAGATGGATGCCGTGGCAAAGGATGGCGAGGTTATCGCCTATGCCATTTCAGAGCATATCGAGTTTGCCGGCGTTCACTCAGGTGATGCCACAATTCAGTTCCCGCCGCAGAAACTGTATGTAGAGACCGTGCGCCGCGTGAAGAGGGTGGGGCGTCAGATAGCCAAAGAACTGCATATCAACGGACCGTTCAATATCCAGTTTATGGCTCGCGACAACGATATCCTCGTTATCGAGTGTAACCTCCGTGCCAGCCGCTCGTTCCCGTTTGTCAGCAAGGTGCTGAAGATAAACCTCATCGAACTTGCAACCCGAGTGATGCTCGGCCTGCCGGTGGAGAAGCCAAACAAGAATCTTTTTGACCTCGACTACGTGGGAATCAAGGCTTCGCAGTTCTCTTTCAACCGTCTGCAGAAGGCCGACCCTGTGCTTGGCGTGGACATGAGTTCTACGGGCGAGGTGGGATGTATCGGCAACGACACAAGTTGTGCTCTTTTGAAGAGTATGCTGTCTGTTGGCCAGCGCATACCTGAGAAGAATATCCTTCTCTCCACAGGAGGTGCAAAGCAGAAGGCTGATATGCTTGATGCTGCCCAGATGCTCGTGAAACACGGTTATAAACTGTATGCCACAGGTGGTACGAGCAAGTATCTCACAGAGAACGGCATTGAGAATACCCGAGTTCTTTGGCCTTCGGAAGAAGCTGAAGGCGGAGCGCCAAAGGCTCTTGAGATGCTCCATAATCATGAGATAGACATGGTGGTGAACATTCCTAAGGATTTGACAAGTTCTGAGTTGTCAAACGGTTATAAGATTCGTCGTGCGGCAATCGACCTTAATGTTCCGCTTATTACCAACAGTCGTTTGGCAAGTGCGTTCATATATGCGTTCTGCACTGTCAAACTTTCTGATATCGAAATAAAAGCTTGGGGCGAGTATTGATTAGATGATATGTATATAGTATAAGATATATTATTTACTATAAAAGGTGAGGACAATCAAGTTTGGTCCTCACCTTTTTCGATTGATGCGGAATGATATTTGCATGCCGCATGCATATTACGAAAAAAAAAGGAAGTCCGGACAACAAGCATCCGAACTTCCCTTTTTTTATGTTAATCTTAATCTTTCGGTTTCTTAGAAATAGAAACTCAACGAGAGATTAGCGCCAAGATTCTTTGTGCCAAACTCGAATGAGCTTCCAGATGGCTCCTTGGTATCAGTGTAGTCTTCCACGCGCTGAGTCTGCACGTTGTAGCCTTCATACTTCTCCCTCTTGCCGTTGTTGTAGGTGTAAACGGCAGAAAGGTTCATCTCTGCACCCAGCGAAATGGAAGGGGTGAGGAAATATTCAATGCCGATGGCACCCCAGACGCCAAGGTTGTGATAGGTGGTATTGCCGGAATTGTCGGAAGTCTTTCTTGCGTAAGGAATGGCAGACGAAATGCGCTGGTAGCCACCGCCCAGTCCGCTGATTGTAGGCTTCTGGTTCAAGTCGGTAATCTTGTTTCCGTATGTGTAGTCTACGCTTTCCGATTCAAATGCCCATACCAACCCGAAGTCAGTATATGCCTGCAGGCGATGCTTGTTGCTTGTCAGGCGGTATTCAGCGCCTACGGCAAAGCTTGCGCCAGACGACTTGGTGCTCTGTTTGTCTGTTACCTTAGACTCAGAGAACGGATCCTGCATCTTTGCAGCGTCGTCAGAGGCATAAGCGCGGGCACTTTCGTTTCTGAACTTCATACCGATATTAGCCTTGATACCCCATTTGTCGGTGAACATGTATTTTCCGGAAATGGTAGTAAGCGGAGCATTCTTTTTGTCGTAAGCCACCGGCTCACCGTTAAGATTGTCGAGCTCGTTGTCAGAGCTATTGTTGAAAAGGTTGCCAAGGTAATGGCTCACAGGGTTCAGTCCAACGCTGAGCGCCCATGAACCTTCCTGCGGTCCGTAAACCTTTTCGTTTGTTTCCTGTGCGTTAGCCGTAGCAGTAAATGCAAGTGCGGCGGCAGCTATGATAAATGATTTATTCATTATTCTAATGATTTAATGATATTACAAACCAAGAGGATTGTTTCTTTCGTAAAGCAGGTTGCCGTTTGAGTCGTAGTCGATATCGTTTCCGATACCCTTTATTGCATCCCTGTTTGTAGCCGAGAAGCTCTGGATAACTTTTCCGTAATCGTAGGCTACAGAAAGGTTCTTCTCCGAGAGCGACGTATATCCGCCACTTGCAGGATTGAAGTAAACGCTTACATCCTGGCTGTGCCAGTTGTATTTCGTGTCTTTGTAGTCAAGATAGTAATGAGTTATAGTTCCTGTAGCGCCGAGCACTTCGAGGCTTACGAAAGTGTTGCTCATCTGCCAGTTGTCGAAGAGAGTAGCGTTTACAGAGAATTCACCCGTAGCAGATGTTGTTGTCTCATAACGGAGTTCACGGCCGTTGTCAGCGGCATTGTTAAATGTCAGAACAACCTTTGCATTTGCCTGGCTCTTGTAGTCTGTAGTCAGATATGAGTAACTGCTGTTTATTGTGGAATTGATTTTCTCCGCCATTGTTACAACAGTACCCTTTACGGTAGTCTTGATGTTGCGAGAAGCAATCTCCGGCTGCTCCACGCTTGTAAGAGCCAAATCAACATTGGATGTTCTTCCGTCGCTCACGCTAACGTTTGTTGCAGAAGATGTGCTGTATTTCACTCCACTCACAGTGAGCAGAGAATTGTTGACATACTGGGAGTATGTTCCCTCAAAGTCCTTCACGCTGACAGAGGCAACAACATTCTTCACTCCGGCAGGAATCTCGATAGTGTACTGGCCGTTCTCGTCGGTTGTAGCCTCATACACCTTTGAACCCTGAGCACCGTCAGCATATTCACTGTTGCTCACCTCTACTGTAACCACAGCTCCGCTTGCAGCTACATTTTGCTTCACGCCGCCCGCGTCGCTCTTTACATAGCCTGGCTGATAAGTAACGCTTCCCTTGATAACGGCCTTTCCCTTGATGTCTCCAAAGTTAAGACTCGACTGGTCGTCGTCTGAACATGCCGACAATGCCACAACGGCAAGTGTCAGGCACAAATAAAAAAACTTTTTCATTTTGATAAATTTTGAATGAATAATTGTGTTCCTTTTACCCTATCTGACTGTTAATTCTCTCTCATCTCATGGTCTAATTATTAGGGTATAATCATTTGTTCTCTGTCAGAATCAGTTCCATAAAATGTTTTACAACTGCAAATGTATAAAAAATGTTTTCGGGGAGGGTAAACCAATGGTTAAATAGTCTTAATTAAGAAAACAAATCTGTGTAAAAGGTATTTTTCACATTGTGCAATTCTATGATTGTCGTCTCTGACTATAGCAAATAATCATAATCACCTTATTATATATGACAGAATGGCGGTACCAAAATCGAAAAGCATTCTGGTACCGAAAGTGCAGCTATGCTATACTCCAATTGAAGCTATGCTATAACAATGGTATACTGATGCTTCACTTATGAATATATACTGCAAAATTCTACATATTTTGTCGTTTTGTATTGATTGTTCTAATTTTTGTGCTACCTTTGCACTTGGCAGTCGGCATTTAGAAACATCATTCAAAAAAATGCCGTGTTCTGCTGTTAATTTGCAATATTGTTACATAACAACATCATCAATATTTCCTAACCAAAAGTTTTTGCTTATGAAAAGATGCATTTCATTAATGGCTTTGGCAGCGGCTTTATTGTCGCTATCGCCTTTGCCAGCCGCAGCCCAGCGATATGAACGGGCTACGGCAAGCTTTGCCAATTCGCCGCAAAAGGCGAGCTACCTTTTGCAGGTGCCGTTTGAATTCGGCATACAGTCAAAATCAGAATTTGATATGCTCACGCTTGAGGCATCGGCAAATTCAAACAAGTGGTATTTCGTTTCAAGCTACAAGGCTATGGGAACACCCTCGCCCAAAAGGGTAGACGGAGCCTACCGCGATGTTGACAGCTGGGCTTTCCTGCCAGGGGCAGTATTTACAAAGGCAGACAACAGCTATGAGCTGTCGTTCGACCAGTTTGGCAACATGTCGTTCGACTATTCAAGCATTGAAGTGTGGATAGGCACTTCGGCAACTGCCGGCGGAATGGTGACCAAGATTGGAACCGTGGACAATTTTCAGAACAACATGAACAAAGACCCCGCCGTGAGGCAGAAGTTCAAATTCGGTTTGCCTGGTGGAGTTGCCGGAACATATTATATAGGTTTCCATTGCATAACAACCGCCGAGCAAGACGGATGGAGCTATATAAACAACATTGCCGTGAGCGAGACAACATCAAGTTCGGCGGCACCAGCCACTGTGGTTGATGCCCAGGTGAAAGCCGCCGACAAGGGAGCATTGAGTGCAAACGTGAGCTTCAAGATGCCTACCGTGGACATGGCGAACAGCCCGCTGCCAACTGATGCGAAGCTTACAGCCGTGGTGAAGTCGGAAGTAGACACGAAAACAGTTGAGGCACTGCCTGGCGCAGACGTCAGCATTGATGTTGCCACGAAGCAGGGCGACAACACAATCACCGTGCAGATAAACAACGAGAAGGAAGGTACGCCGTACGAATATAAAGTGTACACCGGCGAGGTGTTGCCGATGCGCGTGCACAATCTTGCAGGCGTGCTCTCGCGCGACAACATGACCTACACCCTTACTTGGACCGCCCCGACAGAGGGCAAGGACGGGGGCTATGTGGATTACGACAACCTGGACTACGACATATATCTGTATAATCAGCAAAAAGACGACTACGAGTATCTTGCAACTGCCGGCAAGCAGAAGACCTACACCTATTCTCTTGCAAAAGGCGAAAAGCTTCGCACTGTGCGGCTGGGCGTATTTGCACGCAATTCTGCCGGAACGAGCGACGACCGCATAAACTATGTGGACCAAGACCACGTGTATGTGGCAGATATGGTGGGCGAACCATATCAACTGCCGGTTGTAGAAGATTTTGAAAACCAGGACATCAAATATTCACCGATACGCATCATGTATCCCAACGAAGATTATCGCGGACGCTGGCAGATACAAGACCCTACAGACATCCTTGCCGATGATAACCATTCCGCCCTCGTGGGTTGGGACCCATTGACCGAAGACCCAACGATGGGGCGCATCGCCATAGCAAAATTCTCCACGCTCGGCAAGTCGGCACAGGCTTTCTCAGTAAGACTCCTGAAGTATATCGGCTATTCATCCACAATGACATTCTATGTTGCCGACTACGACACCGATCCTGACAACCTGTATAAAATAGGTGAAGTGAACTGCAACGACGGCAACGAAACGGCATGGGCCGACTACACATTCCCTATCCCCGAAAAATTCATGAACAAGGAGTGGATTCAGATTATCGTGGATGCGAAATATGATGAATACAACTATATGTATGCCATAGACAGGTATAATATCTCTTCCACACATGCCAAAGACCTCTCTGTGGTGGGCGTGAGCGGTCCGCAGGCTCTCGAGATATCCTCAACAGGCGAATACAAGGCCGAGGTGTACAACATCGGTACGAGCTCTGCCACAGCCAAGGGTACGTTTGATGTAGTCTACGACAACACCACCGTTGCACGCTCCCTTTCAACAGATGAGCAGACAATAAAGTCTGGCGACAAATACGTGTTCAACTACAAGTACACTCCGCTTGCCGACGACTACGGCAAAGACGTGAGCATACGCTTCACGCTGACCGGCGACGACGAGGACATGACAAACAACAGCAGCGAACAGTCTGTTGCAGTGCGCCTGTCAGAAACGCCAGTCGTAACCACCCTTGCTGCCACAGCCACAAGCAGCGGCGTGCAGCTCACATGGCAGCAGCCACAGCTCAATAAAACACTGGCATCTTCGTTTGAAGAAGATGAACAATTCTCTTACGGAAACAATATCGACGGATTCACAAACTACGACGGGGATGGAAAGACAGTGTGCAAGTTCAGCAGTCTGACCATGCCAAACGAAGCCCTGCCAAAGGCCTTCATGGTGGTGAACCCACAGCAGATTGGCGCAACAGACCTTGACGCACACACCGGCAACCAGTATCTTATGGCTATATGCCCGGACGAAGTAAACGGAGTATATCCGGCTGCCGACGACTGGCTCATATCGCCCGAGGTGAAAGGTGGAAGCCTGTTCTCGTTCTGGATGGATATCATCAACGAGAAATATCCCGAAAGCGTGATAATAAAGTATTCTGCAACCGACACGCAGCCCACGAGTTTCAAGACTCTTGACAACGGCAAAATCCTGAAATTCAAGAAGGGATGGCAGAAATATGAATACGCATTGCCGGAAGATGCAAAATATGTGGCAGTAAACTATGTGAGCCAAGACCAGTTCGGTATTCTCGTCGATGATATAAAATATGTATCGGCAACAGAATTCCACCGTGTATCAGCCTACAACGTTTACCGTAACGGAAAGAAAATCGGCACAACCGACAATACCTTTACAGCCAACTGCACATACACCGACAACGTGGCAACTTCCGGCGCATACGACTATCAGATAAGCGTTGTTGCCGACGAAGAATACGGACTGTCGAACACCGCACACATAGACTTTGTGCCTACGGCAATAAACAACGCCAGTGCAGACAACACGGCTGTTTCGGGAATATATTTGCCAAACGGAATGAAGACAAACAAACTGCAGCCGGGAGTGAATATCGTGAGGATGAGCGACGGAACAACAAAGAAGGTTGCCGGCAAATAGTCCACACGATTTGACAACAACGGATTTAACATCCGCAAAGTTATAGATTAAAGACCGCAAATATTTGCAGAAGTAAAAATTTCTGCATATATTTGCGGTCTTACTTTTTTCTAATAATATTGTTATGAACAAACGAACAACATCTCTTGCAGTTGCCGCAATGGTAGCTGCTTCAGCACTGGCAATACCGGCGCGCCCCATTAAGCATCAAGTGAGACAAGCCGACGGCACCACGCTGACGATAACGGTGCGCGGCGACGAAAACTTCCACTTCACTTGCACTGAGGATGGTATGCCCGTAGTGAAAAACTCTAACGGCACATATTGTTATGCAAAACTCACGGCTGCCGGCATCATGGCCACAAGCCAAATTGCCCATAACGCAGAGCAACGCAACGGCGAAGAACTGTCGTTTCTGAAGTCATACGACAAAGAGGCTTCTGCCATTCGCTCGCTCGGCAAGGAAAAAGCACAGCAGCGCAACGCTTCGAGAATGGCACGGCTGATGAAACGCGGCACAGTGGATAACCAGGGAAGAGCAAAAGTGCAGCAGAAAGACATGGCAGGAGCTTGGGGAGGCGAAGGCATAGGAGTAACAGGAAAACGGAAAGGTCTCGTCATACTTGTGAACTTCAAAGACAAGAAGATGCAGTCCAAGCACTCGCTTGAAGAATGGAAAAGCTATTTCAACGAAGAGGGATATTCAAAAATGGGAAACTCAGGTTCTGTGCATGATTATTTCAAGGCGCAGAGCTACGGACAGTTCGACCTTGAATTTGATGTGGTCGGACCTGTAACGGTTTCGAAGAATATGGCAGCCTATGGCGGAAACGATGCCTCTGGCAATGACAAAGACCCTGCCGGAATGGTTTACGAGGCATGCAAACTCGTAGATTCCCAGGTGAACTTTGCCGACTACGACTGGGACGGCGACGGCATAGTGGACCAGGTATATCTTATCTATGCCGGCTATGGCGAAGCCTCGGCATACGACGTATATCCCGAAACAATATGGCAACACGAATGGAACCTGGCTTCTGCGGGATATTCGCTAAACCTTGACGGAGTGAATATAGACACCTATGGATGCTCATCCGAGTTGATAGGATATACGGGAACTGATATGGACGGCATCGGCACGGCATGTCATGAGTTCAGCCACTGTCTGGGACTCCCTGATATATACGACACCGACTATTCTGGAGGCTTCGGTATGGGCAACTGGGATGTTATGGATGCAGGATCGTATGCTGGCGACGGCTACAAACCTGTAGGCTACAACACTTATGAGAAATGGGTGAGCGGATGGATGCAACCAACCGAATTGAAGTCGGCTTGCTTCGTGAAAAACCTCAAGCCACTGTCCGAATCGCCAGAGTCATACATCATTTATAATGACAATACGCCTACTGAATATTATCTGCTCGAAAACCGCCAGCTCAAGGGCACAGACACCGAGCTTCCGGCACACGGCATGCTTGTGATTCATGTGGACTACAGCAAAAGCGCTTGGGAAAACAATGGCGTGAACGACCTGAAGAGTCATCAGCGCTTTACCATCGTTCCGGCGGACAACAAACTGACAGAAAATGACGAGACTGGCGACACTTATCCAGGCACAAGCCGCAACACGTCGCTCACCGACGAATCTACTCCGGCAGCGACGCTTTTCAATGCAAACAGCGACGGAAGAAAATTCCTTGGCAAACCTGTTACGGAAATCGCTGAAAACGAGGGACAGATATCATTCACGTTTATGGGCGGCGAGACAATAGACACTCCGCAAAATCCGACGACGGCATCGGTAACCGACAACTCCTTTACAGCTCAGTGGGCAGATGTGGAAGGAGCGGAATCATACAACCTGCAAATCAGGAAGAAGTCTGACAAGCCGGCAGCTGACGAGGCGGGCAAAGTGATAGAAGACCTGACGGAGTGGGGAAGTGGGATGACCGGCGACAGCAACAGCGACATCTCCTCGAAACTCGACAGCAAGATGAAGAATATGGGATGGACCGGCTCGAAAGTGTATGAATGTCCGGGAATGGCAAAACTCGGCAGCAGCAAGGTTGCCGGATATCTTGTGTCGCCTACGGTGTCAGAGCTCTCTACAGCCCATGCAACAATAAGGCTGCAAGCAAAAAAATACGGCACCGACGATTCTCAGATTACCGTTTCGCTGCTCAACACACAGGGAGAGGCTGTTGCATCTGCCCAAGTTGCGGCAGACGGCACGATGAAGACCGTTGCGATAGAGAATCCTACGGAAAACAACTACAAGGTGAAAATTGCACCGAAGAAACGCTGCTATGTGGAGTATATCGGCATATACGATGGAGAGTTTACCGACGATGACTTTGCCGATGCCGACAATGCTCCGAAACTGTTGCTCGGCTTGAAGGCCCCCGAGGTGAAGACAGGAATAACGGGAAACTCATATACCTTTGCAGAACTTGAAGCCGGCGATTATCAATGGCGCGTTCAGGCGGTGAAGGGCAACGTGCTGTCGGATTGGACGCCATGGCAAGATGTAACCATAAAAACTCCTGCAAGCATCGGGCACGTGGCATTTTCTGCAGATACTCTGATTGACGTTTATACCGTTTCCGGCACCTATGCAGGAAAAATGACCTGTTCGGATTTCTTCCGTTCGCCACTGGCAAGCGGCACATACATACTGAAGAGTGCACATTCAACTGTAGTAACGGTGAAATAAACCGGCAGCGCATGCAACAACAAAAAGCCCCGTAATGCAAACATTCTTGCATACGGGGCTTTAATTTTATAAACTGTATATAATGAATTCTGAAATTCTTATCAAGGCCTCATCATGTTAGGCAGGGTGTAGTCCTTGGTGAATATGTCAGACACCTTGTCAATTTCAAGGAATGTGGTGCCACCGCCACGGCCAAAGCTTCCGCTAAGGTATGCAATTTTGTCGTCCATGTTCAGATAGCCCTTCTGACGAAGCATACGCAAGGCGGCAATAAACTGGTCTTGCGGCTGCAACTTCTCGTGCTGATAAACGGGAATTACGCCATAGCTGAGGGCGAGCAAACGCTGAGTGCGCTCCTTCACACAGATGGCGAGCACAGGGTTTGGACCGCGGAATGCGGCAAGGTTGCGAGCCGTGCGGCCATTAACGCTGTCGGTAATGATGCCACGCACGTTCAAGCGCTCCGTAGCCTCGATAGCCTGCTTTGAAAGGAATTCGCTAACATTGCAGTTTTCGCTCAGCGGCACCGGGATGTCGTTTTCGCGCATCTTGTCCTTTTCGGCCTGTTCAGCAATGGCGGCCATTGTCTTGACTGCCTCAACAGGATATTTGCCCGAAGCCGTCTCGCCGCTAAGCATCAGAGCGTCAGTGCGGTAATAGATGGCATTGGCGATATCGGTAACCTCGGCACGTGTAGGGCGCGGGTTGTTAATCATTGTGTGGAGCATCTGTGTTGCCACAATCACCGGCTTCTTTGCCTGGATACATTTCTTGATGATCATTCGCTGAATACCCGGAATGCGCTCGATAGGCACTTCGATACCAAGGTCGCCGCGGGCAATCATTATGCCGTATGAAGCCTCGATAATCTCGTCGATATTGTCCACACCCTCCTGGTTTTCGATTTTCGAAATAATCTTTATCTCGCTGTTGTGCTCGTCGAGAATCTTCTGCACGGCCATCACGTCTTCCTTGCTGCGCACGAAAGAGTGGGCAATGAAATCGATGTCCTCCTCGATGGCAAGCAGGATATTGTTTTTGTCCTTCTCGGTAAGAGCAGGCAGGTCGATATGCTCGCCCGGCACGTTCACGCTCTTCTTAGAACCGAGCATACCGTCGTTCTGCACTTCCACGTACAGTGCATCTGCATCTTTCTCTACAACCTTCATGTCGAGCTCTCCGTCGTCAAAGAGTACATCGTCGCCAACTTTCACGTCGTTTACGAAATTCGGGTATGAAACGTTGATGCTGTCGTGTGTTGTCTCCTCGGTGTTGTGCCCGTAGATTTTCACTCTCTCGCCGGTTTTATACTGGATGGGGATGTCAGTTCCGGTGGTTCTCACCTCCGGTCCTTTTGTATCTATCAGGATGCCGATATGTTTAGACACCTTTCTCGTGTTACGGATAATCTCGCGGATGCCATCCGGAGTAGCGTGTGCGGTGTTCATTCTAACCACATTCACGCCAGCAAGGAAGAGCTGGCGGATAAAATCCACACCGCATCTGCGGTCGCTGATTGAAGCTACAATCTTAGTTTGTTTCATACGGAAATATAAGTTATCTTGTTTTTTGCCGCAAAGATACGAAACAAATTTCTTTTTTTCGTAAGCCTTGCCGAATATTTTAGCCAAAGCTACTCAAACGATTTCATTTCCACTCCTCAAACTGCAGTTCGCCTTCAACCCATTTTGGGGTTACGTTTGCGTTGCCGGGATTTGAAACGCTCAGGCCTATAAGCCTTATCGTCTTGCCCGTCAGGTCTATTTGTGTCATCAGGTCCTTGGCAAGAGGCAGGATGTCTTTCTTCCGGCATAGGGGCTTGCCCACAGAAACGCTCCGTGTGATGTTTGTGAAATCCGAGAATTTCACTTTCAGCGTGAGGGTGCGCCCGCGAAACTGGCTTTTCTCTATTCTCCTTTCCAGCTCCAGCACCGTGTGGTAGAGTTCGATTACGATGGCAGACTTCAGTGTCAAGTCTTCAAGAAACGTGTGCTCGCAGCCCACAGATTTTCTTGTGCGCTCGTTTACCACCGGCCTGTTGTCTATGCCGCGGGCAAAGTTGAAGAACACCGGACCGGCTTTTCCGAACACTTCGGTGAGATGCGTGAGAGAGCACTCGCGCAGCTGTCTGCCGTTGAACACTCCTATTTTGTGCATTGTCTGTAGCGTTTTCGGTCCCACGCCCCAGAAGTCTTCCACCGGGAGATTGCTGATAAAATCGAGTGCACGTTCCGGATGGATCACAAAAATGCCGTCAGGCTTGCGATAGTCGGAAGCAATCTTTGCAAGAAACTTGTTGTATGAGATTCCGGCACTTGCCGTAAGGTTTAGTTCCTCTCTAATTGCCGCTTTTATTTCTTTTGCAATGTCTATGGCCAGTTCTATTCCTTTTTTATTTTCGGTAACATCCAGAAAAGCCTCGTCGATGGAAATAGGCTCTATCATATCCGTGTATCTCTGGAAAATGCTGTGTACATGTCTTGACACATCCTTGTAGACATCAAATCTGCACGGCACTACAATCAAGTCGCGGCATATCTGCTTTGCCTTGGCCATTGGCATGGCAGAGTGCACCCCAAAGCGCCTTGCCTCGTAGCTCGCGGTAGACACCACGCCACGCGGTCCGTCAAACCCCACGGCCAGAGGTTTGCCGCGCAGTTCCGGATTGTCTCTTTGTTCCACCGAAGCAAAGAAAGCATCCATGTCGATATGAATAATCTTGCGATATTTGGAGTCCATCAAATTTAACTTGAATATTATTAAGAGCCAAAACTTATTTTCTGCAAAAATAATGCAAACAGAGAGTAGAATATCAATATTTTGCTTTCATTAACAAAATGCACTTAACGTTTTAACACTCCGATTTTTCCACTCCTGATGGCTAATCGCATTTAATCTGCAAAAGTCGTTGAATGGAAAAAGATGTTTATTCATTGTTTGACAACCAAATATTTGCTTTTTTCGTGATAATTTACATATTTTAGGTGTGAAAGACCAGAAACTGACATCATGTAAACGCTGTTCTCCGGGAGCAAAGCAATGCTTCATTCCCGGCAAAGCATTGCTTCGTTGGAAAAGAAGCGCGACTTTTGGTGGGGAAGTTGGGGTAAATGTCTGAAGGGCAACACTTTAATGATTTTAAGCGAGAATCGCATATTTACAGGAAAAATTTCTTTGTTAGAAAGAGCGGGCTTCTTGAGCGAAATAGGATGAACGCTTTTAACACTTATGGATGAATATAAATTTAATAAAACTTAATTAACTATCTTCACGATGAATAAATCCGGCAGACTTAATTTTCTACAGAAAAAGCTCATCCGATATATGGAGTGATAATATTTATTATGTGAAGAAATCTCCTTGCAAACTTTTTAGACGAAAACCTACAAAACCCCCGATGTCGTTTTGCAAGCCTTCGGCTTATTGTATAAAGCAAGGTATGTACTTTAGAGAGCAAGCTCTCTTCCGTCCATATCTTGCTTTATACAAAGAGC
>CAKQDG010000046.1 GCA_934219025.1 uncultured Prevotella sp.
CGAGGCATCGCCCGGTGAGCACGAAGGTTATTATCATCACGGAGGCATCGAAATACGTATGCCATTCTATGCCGCGTGCTCCCCATACCTGTTCGCCCCAAAAGGTGTTGAACGTGCTGAAGAGGAAGGCAACGATGGTGCTCAATGCCACGAGCGAATCCATGTTTGCCGTGTGGCGGCGCAACTGTTTTACGGCAGAGACATAAAACTGCCGTCCGCAATATACCATGTTCAGAATGGCGAGTATCATGCAAATCTGGTTGGAAAACGAATTGCCCATACCGCCCATACCATTACTTCCATCCATACCGGCATCAGAGGAATATAGGTTTATCCAGCCCATCGACACTGCCATAGTGAGTATGGAGAAGAGCCATGAAAGAATGGTTTTGCGTTTCAGAATGGTATATTCCCTGCGTGCCATCTCCTCCACGTTGCGGTTTGACTCTATCACCATGTCGTAGCCTATCTCACTTATCTCGCGCTTCATGTCCTGGAGCGTGATTACAACCGGATCGAAGTCTATCAATGCCGTACGGCTGACGAGCGATACCGAAGCACTGTTCACTCCCTTCAGCGACGAGAGCTTTTTCTCGACATTGGCGGCACACACAGAGCATGCCATGCCAAGGACGGGGACTGTAATAGTCCCACCCCCAACCTCGTTGGAGAGTAAAGCCCTACCCCCGACCCCTCCCCGAGAGGAGAGGGGAGTAGTATGCTTTGAATCGACTTTTGATTTCTTATGATTCATTTCTATATTACTTTATATTCATATTATTTAATTTTAATCCTTTATCACATTTTCCCTTCATCACTCCGACATTCACCTTTGGGGTAATCACTCCCCTCTCCAACGGGGAGGGGTTGGGGGTGGGGCTTTAGATTGTAACCCTTATTCCTGCATAGAACATTCTGCCCAATACCGGTCCCCATACCATTGTTGGTTCGAACTCGCTACTCCACGGCTTGTCGGCATTCACAATAGGATGCTTCTGCTTAAAGTTTGTCAAATTCTCGCCACCTACATATACTGAGAAGTGGCGGAACCAGCGCGTTACCTGAAGCGAGAGCTGCTCGTAGGCATGGAAGCGCTTGTTCCACGACATGGTGCCGTCTGTCATAGCGTATGGCTTCGGCATTCTACCGCCGCCGTTGAGCTGAAGGTTTAGGTCGAACTGCCATAGTTCGAGCGGTGTTTTGTATGAAAGAGCGAGCAGAGCCTTGTATTTGCTTTGAAGGGGCTTTTCGAGCAGTTCACCACCGTATGTCGTCTTCACATCATTCAGACGATATGCAGCTGTAACCTGTAGACCGCTGATTGGTTCGTAGGTGGCGTCTGCCTGGAAGGTGTGCGAATACGACTTACCATTGAGGTTTGTAATATGTATCTCCGCTGGATTTGAATCATAATCCACTACTGCCTGATTGCTGAATCTGGTATAGAAATACTCCACATTCAGCTTCAGCAGTCTGCCGAAGAGCTGGAAGTTCCATGCCGTCGTGGCTCCATAGTTCCATGCCTTCTCCTGGTCGAGCGGATCTACAGAGAATGTTCTGCCGCTGGCAAACAGATAGTTGTTTTCTGCAAAGGCATGCACTGAACGATATGCCTTTCCGACGGACAGACGGAGAGTGAAGAACTGTGCCGGCGTAAACTTAACGTTGAAGCGCGGTGTATAGAAGGTGCCATAAGTCGAACTGTGATCAATGCGGAAACCCGCCATCGCCATTATCTTGTGGTTCCAGTCAAAGGTGTACTGCGCATAGGCTCCTGGCACGGTTTCTTTCTCATCGAGCTGATATTTTACCTGATTTATATCATTAAGGAAATAGTGTTGCTTCAGGTAATCATGGTTCAAGCTGAGTCCAGCGGAGAGGTTGTGCATCTTCGTGAAGCTAGTCTCGAATATGAGCGAAGCATAGAGATTTTTCTCGTTGATGTCGTAAGTTTTCAGTCCGTAGTTAGCATCAAGCTCGTGCATTGAGGCAGATGTCATGAGAGCAATGTTCATACCTTTCTCCTTGTCTATCACATAGGCATGCTTCATGTAGCCCTCGTAACGTTTCGTGTCGATACCAATCTTGTAGCGTGCGGGATGATTCTTATACATATCACCAGCAGACGAAGACGCATCTATACCAGCAGGATACGCCTCATGATCGTGAGCCTGTCCGCTCTCTCGTTTCTCGAGCAGGGCGGATATTCCACCATGGAAGATATACTTATCGCCGAGATATACCCAACGATTATCCAGATGTCCTTGGCGCACGGCAGGTTTGTCAATAAATCCGTCGCCGTTTTCATCGTGTTTCTTAAACTGGTCTTCATAGTGGGCAAGTATCACGGTGGAAAGTTTCGGGTTGAGATGGAAGTTTGACGTAACGTTTGCCTCAATACGGCTGTCGGTATCTCCAAAAAGGTTTATCTCCGTCTTCTTCTCACTCTCTGGCTGAAGAAAATTCACATTTATCTGTCCGGTAATAGACTCATAACCATTCTTTACCGAAGCACATCCCTTTGACACCTGTATGGAGTTCATCCACGGCCCAGGAACATAGCCGAGAGAGTATGGAGTGGCGGCACCACGATAGTTGGGAAGGTTCTCGGTAAGCATTTGCACGTATGTTCCTGCAAGTCCGAGAAGTTTAATTTGTTTAGCTCCTGTCGTGGCATCGCTGTAGTTCACATCCACCGACGGATTATTTTGAAAGCTCTCTCCCAGATTGCAACAAGCTGCTTTGAAGAGTTCCTGCCTGCCCATTACAATACCGTTTAAGGCCCCTGCCATACGGCGAGTAGCCGTTGATTTTACTGTCACGCCTTGCAGTTTGTGCTCAGAGTGGATAGAGTCAGAGATTACATTCCCGGTGTTCTGCGCCATTGCCGCAAAAGGAGCAATGGCAAAAAGTGTTGATACTACGTATTTGTTCATTATTCGTTTTTTGATTTTATCCTATATTGATTGTAAATGCAAAGTTACTGCTTTTGCATTGCAACCATGTTGCAAAGAGAAAAGCAGCAAAAATCTATGCGATGAAAAGTTTCTCCGCATAAGCAATAAAAGGATAAAATCAAATAAGAAGAATCGTGATAAGCCGCAGATAATTCCGCGGCGGTCCATGTCGTCCGTTACATTCCGGCAGCAAAGCCTTCACCACCACATGCATCAACCTTACGACTGGCGCTCCAAGAAAGTCGGGTACAGTAAAGCAGAGAGGTTGGACTCCGGGCATGAAAGCATTAGAGAAGTTTGTAGGCTGAGCCTTGACGAGTGTATATCTCATACAAGGCAACTCGTCAATATTTTCGTCATGACTGTGGCAGCAATGGTTTTCAGCATCCTTACCACAACAGTCATCATGACATACCGGTTCCATGCCACAACATTCTTCATCATCGGCATCATAATCGAACGAAGCAGAGAGCTGCGCTACGCTCATATTGCCCGTGTGGTTACACTGCACAAGAGTAACCCCGCCACTCATCAGTATTACGAGTAGCGATAGCAATATGCAATAAAATATGATGCTAAATCTTTTCATTTAATATATTAATGTGTATAAGATATCTTATGCAATCAACAAAATCTGTTGTGAAAGCAACAAGCTCTTATGAAGAGCAGCGTCAAATATAGGAGTTTTCACTTTGCCGTATCTTTTCCGCTTCTCTTCGTTCGCTTATAGCTGCGGTATTCGTCGAGTGGAATCTCCACGTCAGACTCTTCGAGTACGCCTTCTTGCGGCAAACGGAACTTCATGTATTTGATGTTCAGTCCGCGCTCTATCCACTGGTTCTCATAATAAGTATGAATGGCCAGAATGTTGCGTGTGGCGGAATCAAGACTGTCGTCATGATAAAGATCCTCTGTTGCCATAAGCACCGGCAAGGAGTTTTTCTCTACCATGTATTTCGTATATGTAAACAGGAAATTGGAATCCGTCTTCAGATGAACTAGTCCGCCGTCAATGAGGAAACGACGATAACGCTCCATAAAATAAGTGCTTGTCAGTCGCTTGCGTGGATTCTTCATCTGTGGGTCGCTGAACGTGAGCCATATCTCCTGCACTTCGCCAGAAGCAAAGAAGCGGTCGATAATCTCTATGTTGGTGCGCAGGAAGGCAGCATTGTCTAGTTTCTCTTCAAGCGCCTGTTTTGCTCCGGTGTGCATACGAGCTCCCTTGATATCAACTCCAATGAAATTGACGTTTGGAAACATGCGAGCCAAGCCGACGGTATATTCGCCTTTTCCACAACCCAGTTCGAGCACGATAGGGTTATCGTTATGAAAATACTGTTCGCGCCATTTGCCTTTCATCTCGAAGGGCACGTTTTCGATTACTGAATATGGGTATTGGAAGACATTCTTGAATGTCTCCATCTCTGCAAATTTCTGTAGTTTTCCTTTACTCATTTACTGTTTGTCTCGTGGTGAAGGTGATATTTTATTCATTTTGTCCCGGTCTGCTTCTTTCCGTCGTTTCTTGTAGCGACGAGGGCGATTATTATTGCCGATACACCCATCACTACCAGAGCTATAAGTTTTAAATTCTGTGGATCCATACTCTTCATTGTCTGATTTCAACAGATAAGCACCAATAAACATAAATGAAAGAAAAAGGAATATGACAACGATGATAAGTGGTGTTGCCGATAAATCACTGAAGAAATATGACAGCAGCAATGCCGTAAATATATATTTTGCAACATCGAGAAACCACTTGCCAAATTCCTTTTTCATTCCACTATACTATTATTGTTTTATCAATAATGTCTGAATATTCTTTTTAGTCTATAATCACCTGTGTCCATCCGTGTACATCCGGCTCGATGCCATACTGGATATTGCGCAGATGAGTGTACAGGCGCTGTGATACAGGTCCCGGTTTACCGTCTTTGCTGAAGGTGTAGCGTTTGCCGGTGTCGAGGTCGTCGATATATGAGATAGGACTGATCACGGCTGCCGTGCCGCAAGCTCCAGCCTCCTCAAATGTTTCAAGTTCCTCTTCCGGAATCTGACGGCGCTCTACCTTCATACCATAGTCCTCGGCAAGCTGCATAAGACTCTTGTTGGTGATTGAAGGCAGGATTGAAGTAGACTTCGGTGTAACGTATGTATTGTTCTTGATACCGAAGAAGTTGGCAGCTCCACACTCGTCCATGTATTTCTTTTCCTTGGCGTCGAGATAAAACTCGCAAGCATAGCCCTTCTCGTGGGCGATATTGTTGGCGAGCATCGAAGCGGCATAGTTTCCGCCTACTTTATACTTACCGGTGCCGAGCGGTGCCGAACGGTCGTAGTCGCGGATGATGACGTATGGGTTAGTAGAGAAACCACCCTTGAAATATGGTCCTACCGGTGTTACGAAGATTACGAACACGTATTCCTTTGCCGGATGAACACCAACCTGTGCACTTGTTCCGATGAGCAGCGGACGGATGTAAAGCGATGCTCCGCTCTCGTATGTCGGAATATATTCTTGATTGAGACGCACCACCTTGCGCACCATTTCCTCAAACAGTTCTGTAGAAACTTCTGGCATCATAATGCCACGGCATGTCGACTGCAGACGTTTTGCATTCTCGTCCATACGGAACACGCGCACTTTGCCATCAGGACAGCGGAAAGCCTTTAGTCCCTCGAAAGCCTCCTGTCCGTAGTGCAGACATGTTGCAGCCATGTGAATATTAAGATACTCATCGGAGCAAACCTCAATCTCGCCCCATTTACCGTCGCGATAATAACAGCGCACGTTATAGTCGGTGCGTCTATATCCAAAGCCTAAGTTTGACCAATCCAAATCTTTCATAATGCAAATGTTTATTTTGATTCTTTAGCGCAAAAGTAATAAGAATATTGTTCTTCTGCAATAAAATGAGATGGAATTTGGCACTTTCTCGCAACAGACAACCTTTCTTAACAGGATTTTCGCCCATTTTGATAAGTTGTGTGCAAAAAAGTAAGTGTCTATTCTTCGAGTAATTTTTTTATTTCCTCATCAGTTTTGGTGAGTTTGTCCTTGCATTGCTTTATGAGCAGCTTAGCCGTTTTCAGTTCATCGCAAAGCGAGTCTATGTCCATCTCGCCCGACTCCATACGGCGCACGATGCTTTCAAGTTGAGCAACAGACTTTTCGTAGTTGAATTCTTTTTTCATTTTTTTATTTTGAATGATTTATAAGACAAATAAGATTTATAGGACAAACAAGAGCCATAGGACAAATAAGAGGTATAAGTCCAATAAGAGCCATAAAACCAATAATAGTGGCAGGATTCTGGGAGCAGCAGATACCACGTAATATGTATTATTCCACGATTGAACTAACCTTGCCATTTGCAAAGCGCGTTACGATTCTACACCCTGGTTTCAATGCCGAAGCATCCCTTACAGCCTTACCGTCAGCATCTGTTGTTATACTGTAGCCACGTTTCAACAACTGTTGCGGGTCGGAAGCAGAAACACTTTGGCTTAATATTTCCATAAGGTGATGCTCATTTTCCACTATGCGACGAACAGCCGGGACGAGACGAGTCCATTCTATATCAAGACGGCTGCGCCCCTCGACAATTATTCTCTGCGAACTTACAGACAGGCGCTGTGCAAGGCTGTCAACCCTTGCCGTTTGTTTTGTACTGACAAGCGAGAATAATGCAGGAATCATTTTTGAAAAGCGCAACAGACGCTGCTGTTCTGTTTTCATCTTAATATCCAGATAGCCATAAATTCTCTGTTGTACATTCAATATTCTGTCAGCCACCTTGCATAGATTGTCAATCAGCAGTGCAGCTGCAGCTGTAGGAGTTTTCACTCGCATATGAGCCACCATGTCAGCCACTGTTTCGTCACGTTCATGCCCTATGCCCGTTATTACAGGCAATGGAAAATTAGCTATATTTTCTGCAAGAGCAAGAGAATCAAACCCAGACAAATCGCTACTTGCTCCCCCGCCGCGGATAATCACAACACAGTCAAATTCATTTTCCCTTTCATAAATTTCATTGAGCTTTGATATAATGCTCTGTTCTACACCTTCGCCCTGCATTGTGGCAGCAAACAATGTGGTTTTGAATCTAAATCCATAGGAATTGTCGTTCAGTTGATTACAGAAATCCCCGTAGCCTGCGGCTGTCTTGCTTGAGATAACCGCTATGTGCTGTGCGAACAATGGCAAAGGCAACTGACGGTTGAGGTCGAACACGCCTTCTTCCTTTAATCTCTGGATTATCTCCTTTCTGCGGCGTGCCATATCTCCAAGCGTGTATGTAGGGTCGATATCTGCAACAATCCACGAGAACCCGTATGCCTCGTGAAACTGAGGATATACTTTAAGCAATACCTTCATACCTGCACACAAACGCATGTTCGTAAGACGTTCGAACTTTGGCCGTATCGCCAGCCATGTGGAGCGCCAACATTTTGCAGACGCCCGCGCCACAGGAGTATTGCCGTGCTCGTCTTTCTGCACGAGTTCCATATAGCAGTGTCCGTTGTTCTCTCGAGCTTCGCTGAGTTCTGCCTCTACCCAGTATTCATCGCGGAGCGTAAGTTCTATCGCTTGTCGAACAATATTGTTCAGCTCAAAAAGTGTGTATGGTTTTGATTGCATATTGCTATTTTTTAGTTGGTTTAAGGGGGGGGGGACAACTCGGACGGCTCGGAGTTGTCCGAGTTGTCTAAAAGAAGCCTCATCACCGCCCGAAATCCGGCACTCCATAACCATAAACATTGTCAGGATGCTTTGCGTTGTCGCCGCTTAGCCTCACCATATCCATAATTTGCATTGCCGTTTTTTGCGGATATTTTTGCCACAGACATGCAACAAGTCCTGTAATAAGCGGTGCGGCAAAAGAAGTGCCCACAGACGAGCTTATCGTGCCGCGCTCTGTAACTACAGCCGTGGGACTGCCCTGAGCCATTACATCCGGTTTCACTCTGCCGTCGGCTGTCGGTCCCAAACTGCTGAAACCGGCATTGCGGCGTTCCGATGTTACTGCTCCCACAGAAAGAATATCCTTTGCGTCGGCAGGGAAATTAATTTTTTTCCATGCGCTCATTCCGTCGTTTCCACAACTGTTCACCAGCACTATTCCCTTTTTTGCGAGCATAGAAGCCGTGTGCGATATAAGCGCTGTCTCGCCGTCTTGCTGCCAATAGTGATAGCTTTCATACAAGTCGTCGTAGTCATGAAATCCCAGCGAACTGTTTATTACATCCACGCCAACACTGTCGGCAAACTCTGCGGCAGCAGCCCACCAGTCTTCCTCTACAGGCTGTTCCGACTGTTCGTCTTCACACCTGAGGAGCCAATATGAAGCCTCGGGTGCTGCACCCACATAAGCGCCCGGCACATCCACCGCCAGTACAGAGAGAACCTGTTCGCCGTGTTCCATCTCCGAAAAAATGCTTTTGGAGTTTGGCACCACGAAATCGGCATAGCCCACAAGATTTATGTTGCGCAAAGCCGGAATAAGGTCGGCATTTAAAAATCCCGCATCCATCACGGCGATACTCATCCCTTTTCCTCTAAAACCTTCAGAATGAAGTTTCTGGCCCCCGAGCATACGCAGTTGTTCTTCGCTTGCCCCGTATGCTGTGGTGTTCAGCGTGTCATGGAGCACAAGTTCCCTGTGATACTTAGGTCTGGGAGTAGCCACCTCTACAGAGTCGAGCGAAGTCCACACAAGTTTGACACCCTCAACAAATGGCAGTTTTCCGGCAGTTTCACCAAAAGTACTCTCTGTTGTTTCAGCCACAAGCGTATTGTTCCACTTTGATTTGCTCACCACTTTTCCTCCCAGCTGTTCCACTGCCTGTATGTAGGCTTGACTCACGGGCAAATCAGTAGAATCAACTGGCAGCATCTGTTTTTTTCTTCTCTCGATAGCTTTTGACGAGAGATATTTCGACGGGTCGGCAATCGTAAAGCCACAGCCTACTTTGTTTTTCAGCTGAATACGAAACATATACGTCTTTGGTCCCTTAACCTTCACTTTCGGAACACTTTCGTTTATGCCAGCAAAGGAAAAATCCACTATGCCGATGAGCAAAAGTAAAAACAAATATAATTTCCTCATATTATTCTGCAAAACCTATGCCTTTTCATAATCAACGAAAGAATAGCGGTAATGATGCTTCTCGTCCGTAGCGTGTTCTTCGCGCCATACTTCTTTCCATTCGCCAAATTCGGGGAAGAAGGCATCGGCGCCTTCAGGCGTGTCGTCTATTTCCGTGAGACACAGGCGGTTTGCCATGGGCAGAGTTTGCCGATATATGCTCTCGCCTCCTATTACATACACGTCCTCATCTGGCGCACAACTGCCTATGGCATCCTCTACAGAGGAGTACACGTCGCATCCGGGAAGCTCTGCCACGGAACGGCTCACCACCACATTCCGCCGGTTTGGCAGCGCCCCTTTGGGCAGGGAGTCAAACGTTTTCCTGCCCATCACAATGGTATGACCGGTGGTGAGCGCCTTGAAGCGTTTCAGGTCGTTGGGCAACCAATACAGGAGCTTGTTGTTTTTGCCAATAGCATTATTCGTTGCCACGGCAGCTATGATGTTTATTCTCATTTCACTAAATATTTTTTCGTTTTGCAAAGATAATGCTAAAAAACGGCAAAAATACTGTTACGTATGATATTTTGTGATTTATGCTGAAGAATTGTCTATAAATAATGACTTCAGTCAAATATACAGAAGGATAACGGGATAAAAACAAATCGGGAAAGAAACCTGTAGCTGTTTCTTTCCCGATAACATTGAATAAAGGGTCAATCCTTATTTCCTTACCACCTTCACGGTTTTTCCGTTAGGCAGTCTAACGATGTTGAGGCCTTTCGCCATATTGTCCAAGCGTCTGCCGGCAATGTCATAAACCTGAGCCTTGCCGTTGCCACAACCGGTTTCTGCCATAGAGATGCCTGTTGTTACATCAGCAGCATCGCTGAGTTCGCTCTCGCCTTCGGCATAGAGGGCAGAAACCTTATAAGTATGACTTCCGCCTTCAGCAGGAACATCGGTATACGATGCAGCGTCGGCGCCAACGGTAGCCACGAGTTTGTTGTCGCGATAGATGTTATAGCCCGTAACAGTGCACTTCTTGCCCATAAACGAGAAGTCGTCGAGGATAAGGGCACAGGTAGACTCACGCGTGATGCAGTGTATTGCAAGACGCTTTGCTCCTGCCGGTAATTCTGCGAAATACAGGGTCCAGTCGGATTCAGCTCCAGTAACGGTCTGCAATACAGTAAAGTCGTCTGGCTCCGTGCCACCCTCTGAATATGCTATTTCGAAGCTCTCCTTGAGATAGCGGTTCAGACTGTGTGCATAGAACTGTGCTGTTTGCGCATCGCCAGAGAGTTCGGGTGATATGAGCCAGTCGTCGTTACACTTTTTGGGTGCGTTGTAAGCCGACCAGCATGCAAGATACTGTTCGCCTGAATGGGGTTTGTACTGGTCGTCATAGAATGTGAAGTCTGACTTGTCTGTAGGGTTGAACACGATAAACGCCATCGGGTCGCGCTCGCCGGGGAAGTCGCCATGCTCATCCTGGAAAGTTGTGGCCTTGTCCACATCAATGGTTATCCAGTCGCCGATATTCTCTTTTATCCACGGTTTGTAGCCCTCAAAGTCTTCGTCGATTTTGCGTGCTGTATTTTCCGGAGCCTTCCAGCTTAGAGCTACGCTTGTGCCTGTAGCCGAGGCAACCACATTCTGCGGCCTTGCCAGTCCGCTCTGTGCCACGTTGATTTGTGCCGTTGCCGACTTGTCGTTGTCATTGTCAAGGTCGTAGGCAAATTCCGTTTCGGCGTATGCACTTACGAGAGTAGCCTCGGTTGGTGCCGGAACGTAATCAAACGAGAACTGCTCGCTTTGGTCTGCCCCAAGGTCGCTGCCGGATTTAGTTTCGGTGTATTCGCCGGCATGCAGAGTAACTTTGTATTTTTTTGCCGTTTTGTTTCCCACATTCGTTACGGTAACTACAACCGGACATTTTTCGCTTACCACAGCCTTGCGCGGAGCAGAGATTTCGGTTTGCAAGTCGTAGTCGTAAACTTCAGAAACGAGGATATTGTCGATTGCCACCTTGGCATCGGTGTCGAGACCTGTGGCATTGAAATGCACGGTAACATACCTGCCGTCTTTGTATTGCGAGAGCGGAGCCGTAACGCGGTGCCATCCAGCCTCGCCTGAGAGCTGACTAATATTGACATTGAGAATGGTGTCAGTCTTTTCGGTCATGTTCTCCACCCATGCTTTCAGCAGGATGTTTTGCCCCGGCGTGCAGTAGTAATAAAACGAGAGACGCGGTGAGTTTGTGCCTGCGAGTGAGATTTTGCCGGTGTTCACGGATGCGTTGTCGCCGGCGGCAGACGCCTTGAAAGAAGAAGATCCGTGGTCGTTGTCTACAGAGAGCAGTCGGTCGGGTGTCCAGTTGCTTTTTCCGCTACGGTCGGTCCACCAGAAGGCGTTTTCGGTGGTCTGGTTAGGGAACGACTCTTTGAACGGCACAGTGTACGGGCGTCCTATCACCACGCCGTTGCAGTATGTGCGTTCGTTCTCGCCAGCCTCGTTTGTGGCAGTTACGGAATATTGCTGCACGTACTGTTCCACGTTTTGGTCCACGCCTGTCTTGGTCCACGATGTTGTGGTGAGGTCGTGTGCCACACGCGTTCCGTCGGCATCATAAACGCTGTATTTCAGTCCCTTAGTATTTACGTAATACCCGTTCACGCCCTTTTCTTCTGGTGCTGTCCACGAGAGTGTCAGCGAGTTGTCGTTGTCAGCCAGGTGAATGTCTTTCACCTGCAGCGCCGTGTCTTCGCCCACATACGTCTGTGCCGTTGCCGGCATGCCCTCGCCAGCCTCGTTGTAGGCTTTCACCATATATGTGTTGAATCCGCGCGGAGCCTCGTTGTCGCGATAAGAAAGCGGCGTGCCTGATGGCTGCGCACCAAATTCCTTTATCAATGCGTCGCCGCGATACACTTCGATCTTTGTCAGACTCGTAATATCCTTGTCTGTGGCACTCTTCGTAGGGGTTGTGAATGAAATGTCGGCATAGTGAGCCCCGTTTTCTCCCGGCGTAGCGGTCAGTGAGGTAACTGCTCCCGGAGCGTCAATGCCGGCAATAGCCGTGATGCTAATTTTGCCGAGCAATAGCGATCCGCCGTTCTTTGGTGTTATGTCGTGCCATCCAAAGCGGTAGTCGCCGTCGGCAGCCACTTCTATGGTGTCTGCGAGTTCCACGTCTTCCCTGCCCGTAACGTTTGTTGCCTGGCGAAAGATATTCATGTCGGCAACGGTCTTGCCGTCAGCACAGTAGCCCACTTCCACTACATCCGTGTATTTGTTGTAGTTGTTGCTTGCCGTTGCCTTCACCACATAGCGGTAGCCGGGCTGCAGATGGATAGCCGGTGTGAGCAGCCAGTCGTCGGCATTGTTTTTGTTTCCCGTATACTGTGCCACAGACTTATAGCTCCAGTATTCAAAGGAGTTGCCGTCGTTGTTGGCATCCACCACTTCCATGGTGTAGAAGTCGGTATAGCCGGTAAAGTTTTGCGCATAGGGCACCTCGATGCCAGCCGATGCCGGAGTGCTCTGTACGGCGGCAAAGACAAGTGCTGCCAATGCCTGTTTTCTTGAAAAATGATTCATAGCCGTAATATTTTTTTATTTGTTTACTCCACTGTTATTTTTTTCCCGTTCACGATATATGTTCCCGCTTTCAATGACGAGAACGACTTGACAGAGCGCTTCACGAGTTTGCCGTCTACGCTGTATATGTCGAATGGCTTTCCGCCAGCCACGATTGCCGCCACTATTCCGTCGGTGGCAGTAACGGTCAGTGTGCCGTCAATGTATTCCATTTCGTAGTTCTGCGCCTCTGCTCCACTCACTTTTATAGGATATGTGCCGGGAGCGCTATAGGCATTCGCCGTGGTAGTGGCAGTTGGCTTTACCACGAACACAGCTTCCGTTTCACCGTTTTTGAATCCGTCGCAGTGCAGAGTGAATTCTGGGTTTTCCTCGCCGTAGGCTCTGCTGCAGTCGTTGGCTTTCACCGTGAGCGGTGCCGGCAGGATTGTTAGCTTGCCGTTCACGAAGTCCACGAGTTCGTCGCTCACCGTTCCTCTGTCGATAATGATGTCGTATGTTCCCACGGGCGACGTGGCTGTTGCCTCACATGAGAGCACAGGTGTCCCGGTAGGTGCGTCTCCCTCAATCTTGTAGCCGAACGAGGGGTTCTCGTCGCCGTATTCGCGTATGGCGTTGCGTGCGGTGAGCGTGGTGCCGAATTCCACGATGTTGTCGTAGTTCACGGTGGTGCTCCATCCGCGCTTGTAACTGCCGATAAAGTCTTTCCACTGTGGTGCCACCTTGTATTTTGCCTTTGAGCCGCCGGGCACATAGAGCTTGCAGCGGCTTTGGTTTACTTCGTCAAACACATTTGCGCCGAGTTCGGGCACATTTTTCGTGTAGGAGCGTATTTCAACGAGTCCGAAATCGAAATACAGAGCCTTTGTCCCCATCGACTCGAGAGTTGACGGGAGTGAAATTCTTGTCAGTTTGGAGCATCCTGCCGCGGCATAGTCGTCGATGCGCGTTACTCCCTTTTCGATGTCGAGGCGTCCTGTTGCCATCGGCATTATTTGGAGCACGGTCTTTTTGTCTGCCGAATACACCACGTTGTCTTCCACCGTGAAGTTGTCGCCGCTCTTTGGCATGTCTACGGTTTCCAATGCGAGACACATGCCGAAGGCGCCTTTGCCCACGGTTGTTATCGTGGCAGGGAGTTTTATCGTGGTCAGTCCCTCACAGTCGTAGAAGGCACGCTCCGGCAGTTCGTCGTTGCGCGTGGTGAGTTGCGTGGTCCCCTCCACAATAAACGGTTCGCCGCCGGCAACGAAGCGTGCTTCCGAAAGGTCGAGTCGGGCGAGCTGTCCGCGTGTGCTGCGCCCTGTCTCGTCGCGTCCGGCAAGGCGGCGTATGTATTTCAGGTCGGTGCTGTTTATCGTTCCCTTCACAGTAAGGTCGTTCACCAGATACTGCTTCTCGGCATCTATCTGCTGCTGCAGGGTGCCGGGAGTTTCAACGGCGACGCTCTGACTTATCAGATTGTTTGCGTTTCCGCTTTTTATTCCGATCACCATTGTCTGGTATGCCTCAAACTGATAGCCTGTGGGGTTCAGCAGGGCGATGTCGTAGAATCCGTCGCTCGTTCCGCTCCATCCCCAGTTGATGTGCACCAGTCCGTCGGCATTATATCCGTCGAGCACGAAGCAGTGGCCTCCGTAGGAGTAGTCGCTGCCGGTATAGATAATCGGCTGGCGGTTGTTTATGTCGGTGTAAATCATCTGCATCCAGTCTGCCTCGCCATACTGCGAGCGCTCCACATAGCGCACCGATGCCGGATAGCCGAAGTTGTTTTTCAGTGCGGCGGCAGCCTCGGAGTTGTATGTTCCGCTACCGTCCACGCCATACTGCATACTGCTTGCCACTCCGCAGTGGTACATCAGCGTTGCCACGGCGTTTGCCTCTTGGGGCGTGTAGGAGCCGGAGTAGTCGTCAATCATATTGTCCCAGTCGTATGTGGCTTGCGAGAAGTCCACTGTGAGCTGCTGTCCGTGGGTGTCTTCAAAGGGATAATAGATGGTTTTCGACCCCTGTCCGTGTTGCGGATAGCGCCAGAAATACATCACCTGTGCCATTGCCGTGGCCACACAACCCGTCATCGTCTTTCCCGATGTTCCGCTCGGACAAAGGTTGTTGTATGGCGTTTCCTGGTCCCAACGGCTTGTGATGAGCGGTGCCACAGACTCGGCATAAAGGTCTGGGTCGGGCTTCACCACCTTGTATGGTTTGCCTTTTGCCACGATGCTGCGCGACACTTTCTCCACAGCCTCGAGCCACCACTTGAACGCCGGATTGGCGTCGGCGCTATAGGGTGAATCGCTGTATCCGAGCACTTCGGGCAGAAGGTCGTCGCCGGAGACCACCACATAGCCTCCGCCCTTATATCCCATCACCTGCAGGTTTTCTCCGCGGAGCAAGGTTTTGAGCTGTCGGGCATCTTTCCCCGACACGTTTCTTGCCAGGGATTTCTTAACCATTGTTTGCTGCGCAATCTGCTTCATTTCATCAGCAGTACGGGGCTTTGCCGAAACTTTGAGGCATGACAGCAACACAAGAAAAATGATAATTGATGTATTTCTTCTTTTCATAAAATTTTATGAATTTGATTGTTTATTTCACCCAGTTGATTGTATAATGCGCTGCAAATATATACATTTTATCATATACTTGCAATTTTTCGTGTATTTTTATTATTTTTCTTGCACGGCTTACAACATTCTGTCAGTTTATTGGATACTATAACAAAATTTAGTAAAGCAACACATGGTATAAAAAATCAACATGGTTTTCATGAAAAATCCGACTTTTAGAACACTTTTCTCTTACCCCCTTATTTTGTAAGCTTTTCAGCCGAGCATAGCTTTTCGGGGAGCAAAGCATTGCTTCTCTCCCGAAAAAGCATTGCTTTTCACCGAAAGAAGCATTGGTTGGCATTTTATTTTACAAAAAAATCAGCGATTGGAAAGATAAAAGTGTTCTATTTTTCCTATCGCTGATTTTTATAGTTTTTATGGCTCGGATTACACGCTCACCACTCCCGGGATATGTGGCCACGGATCATAATTCTCCAACTGGAAGTCTTCGTATTTAAAATCAAAAATATCCTTCACGTCGGGATTGAGTTTCATCGTAGGCAACGGGCGCGGCTGGCGCGTGAGCTGTAGCTTCACTTGTTCCAGATGGTTAAGATAGATGTGGGTGTCGCCTGTGGTATGGATGAATTCTCCGGGTTCAAGTCCTGTTACCTGTGCCACCATTTGCAGCAGCAAGGCATACGAGGCGATGTTGAAAGGCACTCCGAGGAAGGTGTCGGCACTGCGCTGGTAGAGCTGCAGCGAGAGTTTGCCGTCGGCTACATAAAACTGGAACAGGCAGTGGCATGGCGGAAGGTGCATCTGCTCGATGTCGGCCACGTTCCATGCGCTCACTATCATTCGTCTGGAGTCGGGCGTGTTCTTTATCTGGTCGATAACGTTCTTTATCTGGTCGATGTGCCGACCGTCGGGCGTTGGCCAGGAGCGCCACTGATGTCCGTAGACGGGACCGAGCTCGCCGTCGGCATCTGCCCATTCGTTCCAAATTCTCACTCCGTGGTCTTGAAGATACTTCACGTTGGTGTCGCCCTTCAGGAACCACAACAGTTCGTAGATTATCGACTTCAGGTGCAGCTTCTTCGTGG
>CAKQDG010000047.1 GCA_934219025.1 uncultured Prevotella sp.
TGCCCACGGCGAGTGCATGCTTGAAGAGCTTGCGCTGCACGGCGCTGGCATTGTCTATCTTTTCCTGTACTCCGGTGTATACTTTCTCCCAGAATCGCGGCACGGCACACATGCTCGTGGGGTGAGTCTCGCGCATCGACTGCTGCACTTCTCTCGGGTCGGTGTTCACAATCAGCGTGGCTCCCTCGGAGAGGCAGAGCAACGTCCAGCCTTTCTCGAAGATATGAGCGTATGGCAGGAAGTTCATGATGCGGTCGTTCTCCGTCACGTGTACGGCACGGTGGTTTGCCTCCAGTGCGGCATGGTATTGCAGATGAGAGAGCATCACGCCTTTGCTGTCGCCCGTTGTTCCGCTGGTATAGAGGATATTGGCGAGGTCGTCGAGGTTTGCCTCCTTATACAGTTGTTCCACCTCGGTCTGTCGCGGCAGTCCCTCGCCGAGCTTCAGAAAATCATCGAAGTATATGGCGTTGGGATCGTTGGGGTTTATCTTCACGGTGTTGTCGAAGATGATGATGCGCTGCAGTGTGGGGCAGTGTGCCAGTGTGCGGTGTGCCTTGTCGTATTGCTCTTGCTGGCCTACGAAGAGGAAGCGCACCTTGGCGTCGTTTATCATAAACTGTATCTGCTGCTCGCTGCTTGTGGCATAGAACGGAATCGTGACGGCACGTATGCCCCATGCTCCGAAGTCGCTGAAGATATACTGCACAGAGTTTTGCGAGAACACTCCAATGTTCTCCTGTGGCTTTACGCCGAGGTTGAGCAAGGCGTTTGACACAACCTTGACTTTCTTCGAAAATTCGTTCCACGAATATGTTTTCCACGTCTTGCTGCCGAAGTCTCTGTATATCAAGGCCTGGCGGTCGCCGTATTTCTTTGCCTGGTCGTGTACCAGGACTGCCAAATGACTGTTAGTCTGCATAATGTTTTGTTTTTCTCGCTGAAAGCCCACACAGCTGTGTGTTTTTCCTTCCGGCGACTTATTTATGCAAAGATAATGCAAATCGAGAGAAGAACAAAATGAAATCATTCATTTTTTATTCCGAGATGCAGCTTATCTTATGAAAAGATTATAAACTTGAGTTATTTATTTTCTCTCCCCCTTCGGCTGCAGCAGTTTTCTGTATTCCGCCGGGTTGTTGAGCAGTCGGCAAGCCTCGATCATCTGCTTGTCGGTGTTCAGATTGTTTTCTATTGCCCCTGCCTGCCAATAGTATGCTGCCACGATGTCTGCCTGGATAATCTGCTTTATGAGCGGTTTGTTTCGGTCGAGGTCGGTGGCGAGGTTGTGTTTCAGTTTTTTCTCCAGTGCCTCGAATTCAGGCTTCGCGCTGTCGTAGTATCCCTCAAACTGTGCAATTTTCTTGAGTCGGTCGAGTTCCTTGCCGCTTTCGGCATCGTATTTGAATCCGCTCTTTACCACGCGCTGCTTGAAGTCTTCGTATTCCTCGTCGGTGAGTTCAAACTGTCCTGCCGGTGCTATCGCTGGATGCTTGGCGATATAGTCTATCTCGTAGTTGAGCATCACTTCTGTGGAATCGAGTCCGCTCATGCTCAGATAGTAGGCAATGTTCGGCAGCGAGTCGGGCTTCACCTCTATGTCGGGCTTTATGCCTCCGCCGTCGCGCACTTCGCGTCCGTTGCGTGTGTAGAACACTTTTGTCAGGCTGTCGGGGATGTGCTCGGTGTATCCGCCGTGGGCATGCTTGTAGTTTATTGCCTGTATGCAGCGGTTGCTGGGGATGTAATACTTTCCTGTGGTCAGTTTCATCTGTCCGTTGTATGGCAGGTCCACCGGAGCCTGCACGAGTCCCTTGCCATAGGTGCGCGTGCCGAGGATTACGGCGCGGTCGAGGTCTTGCAGACTGCCCGACGTTATCTCGCTTGCCGATGCCGTTTCGCCGTTCACCATCACCACGATGGGCATCACGGTGTCTATCGGTTCCACGTTGGTCTTGTAGTCCTTGTTCATTCGGTTCATCTTTCCGCGTGTTTTCACGATGGTGATATCCTTGGGCACGAACATGTTCACGATGTCTACCGCCTCGCTCACGGAGCCTCCGCCATTGCCGCGCAGGTCGAACACAAGTGCTTTCATTCCGCGGTGTTTCAGGTCGATGAATGCCCGGCGCACGTCTTTGGCGCAGCCTTCGGCATAGCTGTTCAGATTGATGTAGCCTATGCTGTCGGGGCGCATTCCGTAGTATGGCAGATAGGGCAGCGTGATGGCGCGGCGGGTGATGCGCATCTGCATTTTCTTGCCTGTTGAGGGGCGTTTGATCTTGAGCACAAAGGTGGTGCCTGGGTCGCCGCGCAGGTGGGAGCTCACGTAGGATGTGTTTTTGTCGGTCATCGTGGTGTCGTTGATGCTCAGTATGATGTCGCCCTTCTTTAGTCCTGCCTCTGCTGCCGGACTGCCCTCATACGGCTCGTCGATCACCACTCTGCCCAGCTGCAGGTTATAGCGAATCATGGCTCCGATGCCCACGTATTTTCCGGTGAGCATGTTTTTCAGCTTGTTCACCTCGCTCTCGGGATAGTATTCGGTGTATGGGTCGAGCGAGCCGAGCATTCTTTTTATGCCTGTGCCTATCACTTCGTCGGCATCGAGTGTGTCCACGTATATAAGGTCGAGATAGCGGTAGATATTGTTGAACACCTCTATATTCTTCGCCACCTTGAAGTTATGGTCTTTGTCGTCTTGCGCCTTCATGATGCCTGCCGCGAGGGCGAAGGCGAGCAGAAAAATGGGTATTATGCGTTTCATATTTTTGTTTTGTTTCTTTTCTGTTGATTAATATAACTGCAAATCTACAAAAAATTATCCGACTTGTGCAAGTATGTTTGCGTTTTTTATGGATGAGAGTAGGCTGATAAGGATTTTATTAGTACTTTTGTTGTATATAAACATTTACAATATCATTATGGACGTAAAGATTGAATCCTCATGGAAGGAGCGTTTGGGCGAAGAATTCTCCAAACAATATTTCATTGACCTTACAAATTTTGTGAGGGAAGAATACATGCACCACACCTGCTATCCGCCGGGCAACCAGATTTTCAATGCCTTCAACCTGTGTCCGTTTGACAAGGTGAAGGTTGTTATCATAGGGCAGGACCCGTATCACGAACCGGGACAGGCCCACGGGCTGAGTTTCTCGGTGTGCGACGGCACGCCGTTTCCGCCATCCTTGTTGAATATCTTCAAGGAGATTCAGCTGGATTTGGGCACCGCTCTGCCCCACTCCGGCGACCTTACGCGCTGGGCTCGTCAGGGCGTGCTGCTGCTCAACGCCACGCTCACCGTGAGGGCGCACCAGGCGGCGAGCCATCAGCGCCGTGGATGGGAGCAGTTTACCGATGCGGCGATAAAGGCTCTCAATGCCGGGCGCGAGCATCTGGTGTTTATCCTCTGGGGCGGATATGCCAGGAGCAAGGCTTCGCTGATAGACCAGTCAAGGCATCTGGTATTGCAGTCGGTTCACCCCTCGCCCCTGTCGGCTAACCGCGGCGGATGGTTTGGCAACCACCATTTTTCGCGATGCAACGAGTATTTAAGTCAGCATGGATTAGGGAAGATTGAGTGGTAGAAGAGCCCCCTCCGGCTCCCCCAAGAAGAGCCCCCTCCGGCTCCCCCAAGAAGAGCCCCCTCCGGCTCCCCCAAGGGGGAGGGAGGAAATCAATAGGAAATTATATATATTTAGATTGGTTAAATAAAAAAGAATATATGGAAAATGATAAAGTGAATAGCGAAGGCTGCAATAAAGTGAACAACAAGCAAAGCATATCTCTTTCTTCCCCCCTTGGGGGGACTGAGGGGGGCTCCAAGGGGACTGAGGGGGGCTCCAGGGGGACTGAAGGGTGCTCCAGGGGTTCCTCCTATCTCCCCATCCTGCAAGTAGGCAACGTGCTCCTCTCACCCGACATAATAACGGAATGTTTCTGCTGCGACCTGGACGCCTGCCATGGCATATGCTGTGTGGAGGGCGATGCGGGGGCTCCGGTCACTCTCGACGAGATTGCACAGATTGAGGATTCGGTAGACACCGTGTGGAATGACCTTTCGGCTCAGGCTCAGGCCGTGATCGACAAGCAGGGCGTGGCTTACACCGACCGCGACGGCGACCTCGTTACGAGCATCGTGGGCGGCAAAGACTGCGTGTTTACGTGTTACGACAACGGCTGCTGTCTGTGTGCCCTTGAAAAGGCTTGGCGCGGCGGCAAACTGAAGGATTTCTGCAAGCCTATAAGCTGTGCTCTGTATCCAATAAGGGAGAAGGCTCTGAGCAACGGGTTGGTTGGACTAAACTACCACCGCTGGGAGGTGTGTCGCGATGCGGTGAAAAAGGGGCGTGAACTGGGCTTGCCTGTCTACAAGTTCTTGAAAGGGCCACTGACAAGGCGTTTCGGCGAGGAATGGTACAGCGAACTGGAGGAGGTTGCGAAGGAAATCAATAAAATGATATAATGTGGTCAAGTTTTGGATTTACATCTCCAGCCTACCGCATACCGCCAGCATCCATACCATGTGGACGTTGCTCTCCAAGATGCCGAATTCCTTTATTACATCTTATAGCAACAATTTGTCGCCCTCCTCGTTAGGTTCTATGCACATGATGTAATAAATCGGTAGATAAGTAATGCCATTCTTGATTTCTACCTGCTGTGCATTTGAGAGCACGAAGGCTTGGTGTATGTTGTATTCCTTTATCTGCAAGAACTTGTCCAAGGCGCTATGTACCTGATAGTCCTTGCCCGACTTGATTTCGATCGGAATGACCGAGAGGTTATCTCTGTCGTCTATCAAATAGTCTACCTCGCCCAGCTTCTTGTTGTCGTAATAATACAAGTTGAAACCATGTGCTTTCAGCTCTTGTGCCACCACCGTCTCATAGACCGAACCGAGATTGATGCTCGCCACGTCGTCCATCACAGCCTTGATGTTTGTGCCAAAGAAGATGCTGGTCAAGATGCCCACGTCGTTGATGTATAGCTTGAGCAGATTCTTGCCGCTATTCTCTATCAGAGGGAAACTTGGCTTGCTGATGGCTTTCACTTCCAGGGTGATGCCCGAGGAAATCAGATAATCGAATTCCTCCACATAGTCGCTCATTCGCTTGCCTTTCTTGTCCTCGATGTCCTTGACGACGATTCTTTTCTTCTTGTTCTCCAAGTTGGATGGCACCATACCATAGATGCGTTGTATCTTCAGGCGATTGTGCGATTCCTCGTAGCGTGCGGCGTCCACGCCATAGAGATGGTGGATTTCATTCTGGATGGTACGGATGGTCATGATATTCTTGGTAGCCAGGAATTCATTGACGGCATCTGGCAGTCCTCCCACCAAGAGGTATTTCTTGAATAGATCGAGCAACTTGTTGTGGATGGCATCGGGCATGGCTTCCCTACTGGCGAATTTCTTTCGCATGGTGCTCAATACCAATTCGCCCACACCATTGGCTATAAGAAACTCCTCGAAGTCCAACGGATACATGTGCTTGATCTCGATGCTGCCCAAAGGGATGGAAGAAGTTGTCTTTAGGGTAACATCCAGAAGAGAACCGCTGCAAATATAAGTAAATTTGTTGTCTTCTCTCAAGAATTTGAGCAAGGTAAGCAGGTGGTCGTAGGCTTGTATCTCGTCTATGAAGACCAAGGTGTTCTGCTTTTCCTTCATCTTGTCGCCAGCCACGGCACTCAGGGCAAGGTAGAAGTCATCCACAGTCTTAGCTTTGGCAAAATTCTGTTCTCCCACCTTGTCTGTCTCCATATTGAGTTCGATAAAGTTAGGAAACAGCTTCTTGCCAACTTCTCGTATGATATACGACTTGCCTATCTGGCGTGCGCCATCTATAACCAGAATCTTATTGGTTCCTGATTGTAAGTGGTTTACGATATACTTTTCTATCTTTCTATGCAGCATAAATACATTTTTCCTATGTTTTTACGGCTGCAAATATACACTTTTCCTATGAAATAGCTAAGGGAGAACTACACTTTTCCTATGTTTTTATGATTTTGAAACTACATTTCCCCTTGTTGTTGTCTATCTTTTAGATGATGGAGATGGAGGCTGAAGTGCAATGTCGTAACCATCAATGCAGTATAAGGTATAAAAGCGAGGAGTATTATTAAAAAAGCATAAAAGCTAAATAGGCTTTGCTTGTATATAGGGAACTTTAATTAATTTTGTAGTTGAAAGAAAGTTCCCAATATCTGGGAATTATATAATAATGATAGAATATGCCAAAGGTTATGAATACACTTACTCCTGGTTTTCTGCTTCGCAAGGAACTGAAGGGGAAAGGACTTACGCAACGCAAGTTTGCGGAAGAAGTCGGAATGCGCCCTTCTCATGTCAGTGAGGTCATTTCGGGCAGGCGTCCTGTATCAAAAGCTATGGCCTTGAAGTTTCAGGAAGTACTTGGTGTTCCTGCCGAGGAATGGCTGAAGCTGCAAGTGAAAGCAGATGTGAATGGTAAACTTGACGATTCCGAGATAAAAGCGGCAAAGGAATTGAACAAGTTTGACGACATCTTATCATTAAAAGAACTGTTTAAGAGAAGTTCTTTGAATAAGAATAGTTCATTTGCAGAAAAACTGACGTTCTTGTGTAATATGTAACTTTGCAGCACCAAAAAATGGTAAAGTTCATGCATCAGTTTTTCGTAAAGCTGTTGCATCACCTGGAGTGTTGTTAAAAAGAGTAATAATTTGAGGTTAAATAAAAAAGCGTTCATATCTTTGTAGTTGACAAAAAAACAATTGACATGAACGCTATACAAAAAGAACCTCTCATAAACGAGAAACTCGTAATGTGGTACAAAGTTACAAATTTATTTTCAAAAGGCCTCAATAAAAGCCAAATTTCTCGCAATTTAGGCATAGATCGTGGTCGAGTACGCCGTTATTTGCTTATGAGTGAGCAAGAATTTCTCCAATCTAACTGCTATAAGCGCAGTTTTGATCATAAGTTAGACAAGTACGAATCATTTGTCTCTACCAGTCTGCAGGAACATCCCGACCTGTCAGCGGCCCAAGTATCCGACTGGTTACGCGAGCATTATCCTGATTTCCCTGACGTAAGTGCAAAAACAATCTACAATTATGTTATGCACATACGGAATAAGTATGGTATTGCGAAGCGAGAAGAATATTCACGACGTTCTTATGAAATGCAAGCAGAAACAGCATATGGCGAATATGCGCAGGTTGACTTCGGTGAACGCTGGATGAAGGATGCTAATGGCAAGAATATCAAGGTATATTTCTTTGCCATGGTCATGTGTCGCTCTCGCAAAAAATACATCTATTTCAGTTTGTCCCCTTTCAATACGGTCAAGACCATTTATGCTCATGAACTGGCCTTTGCCTATTTTGGCGGTAAGCCTCACACTATCATATACGACCAGGACAAGGTTCTGATACACAGAGAGAACATGGGTACTCCGATACTCACTTCTGGCTTCTCCACGTTCGTATCCCAAGAACATTTCCAACCGTTGTTCTGTCGTAAGGAAGACCCAGAGTCGAAAGGAAAAGTAGAAAATGTCGTCAAGTATGTGAAATACAATTTCCTTAAGGGACGTACTTTTACCGACATTGATTCCTTGCAGGAGGCTGGACTTGCCTGGTTGGAGAGAACCGGCAATGGTCTGATGCATCACATGACACGCCAGATACCAGATGTAGTATTCGAGGAAGAGCGTAAGTATCTCCTGCCATATTATGGAACTCCTCATGAGCCTGTGGTTGAGCAGCGTAGAATCCATGTCCGCAAGGATAATACCATCTATCATGCTCAGAACTATTACACAGTACCTACTGGTACGTATGCTGGTGATAACACAATGGCTTGGGTTGAAGTGTCTGACGGCAATTTACTGATATACAGCGCTGAAACAGGAAAACAGATAGCAATCCACAAACTCAGTGCAACGAAAGGGAAACTGGTTGTCAACAAAAGTCACAGACGTCAACCGACAGTTCCCTCAGAAGAGAAGGAAAACAAGCTGATAGCTTATACTAACGACAATGGCATAACCAGAGAATGGTTGCGTAAGCTCTATGCCCAAAAGCCACGCTATTACAAGGATAACCTTGATTTCCTGCTACGCCATCTCAACAACTTCTCTTGTGACATACTGTCCCAGTCAATAGACAAGTGCTTGTCTAGCAATGCATTTAATGCAAATACTGTCATAGAAGTGGCAACTTCTCTATATAAAAATCAGAATAGAACACAGCCAATCTATGCCAACCTTGGAGGATGCCAACTTCCAGAGGCAGCAAGTGAAGAACCGGCAAAAAGAAGTATAGAGCAATATAAAGAATTTTGCATATGAATAATATAGAATCATTATCAGCAGCATCAAAGGCCCTGCGCCTTTATAATCTGTCCAAGACCATAGGAAAAGTCCTGTTTACCGCACAACAGGACAAGCCTAGCTACTCGGAGTTCCTTGAGAATATCTTAAAGATGGAGCTTGAAGGTCGTGAAAAAAGAGATTTTGAGAGAAGGTTGTCTGCAGCTTGTCTGCCAGTACGACATGACCTGGAACAGTTTGACTTCAATTACTCCTGTGGAATTACCAAACCACAGATGAAGGAGTTACGTAGTCTAGTTTGGCTGGAACAAACATATAATATCATCCTCATGGGACCTTCCGGAACCGGAAAGACGTTCATTGCTGCAGGACTTGTATATGAGGCTGTCAAGAATGGTCATAAGGCATATCTGATGACGATGGAGAACATCATCACATGTCTGAAGATGAAGGAACTCTCACCTTCGGCAATGACCATGTATAGAAAGATACTTAATGCTGATTTGCTGGCCATTGATGATATAATGCTTCTCCCTGTGACCCGTGAAGAAGCAACAGCTTTCTTCAACTTGATCAATACGTTACATGAGAAGACTTCCATCATCATTACAACCAACAAGTCTCCTACCGAGTGGGCCAAAAACATGAGTGATGAAGTTCTCACCACGGCATTGCTTGACAGACTTCTATATCACTGTGAAGTTATAAAACTAGATGGCAATAGTTATAGAATGGAAAATAGAAAAACAATTTTTGAAAAGAAAAAGGAGGTATGAAACATGGATTAGAGTTGATGTAGATCAAAAAAATAGGTGGTGCATCAAGTTTACGAAAAATTGATGCTTTTAAATTTGCATGTTACATCTTGAAGGAAGCAATTGGCATTGACTCCTTTGAGACCACAAAGGCGAGTGTGGACAAGTTGGTGGCAGGAGGATTCTTCCGAAAGTCTGAAAAAACAGGCTTGAATGCTCGCATGATTGCAACTTGGGTAGCCTTGGCAAGGGAAGAAGCCCATAAGCAAACCATTTCCAACAAGTTTGATAAAGATGCAATGAATAGGCTCGTAAGAGAATTAAGCGGCATCTTCCATGAGAATCGAAATACCATTTATCGCTTGACGACCACATTCAATAGATACGGTATCAAGTTCTGCATTGTGGATAAAGTAAAGTATGCCTCTATCGATGGTTATTCGTTCTTGGACAAAGGCGTACCGACCATCGTCGTTACCAAACGTTTCGATCGTATTGACAACCTTGCCTTTTCCGTGATGCATGAAGTCTGCCATGTTTATAAGCATTTGGATTCAAGCGACGACCAACGCTTGAATGTTGAATGCGAGGAGTTTGATGTTAGCAAGGAGGAAAAAGAAGCAAACGAGTTTGCGGCAAATGCCTTGATTCCTTCAGAAAAGTGGGAACAGGTTCCGTCTGTACCGTTGAATAGCCCATGGAAAATCCAAATTAGCTATACGAGATGGGCAGAAAAAGAAGGCTTGAATAAATGGATTGTGCTTGGTCGTGTCTCACACGAAACAGGTATGTACAAATTTAGGACAGATGGCTCTCGAGCCATCAATTAAAATATAGGAGGAATGATATGGATAGATAAATATGAATATAAATAAAAATTCCTATCCACAGGAGATGGATAGGATTATGTCTCTTCAATGCGGTTAGGAGACAAGGATAAAACTTCACTGTCCGACCAAAGATTATGAAGTTCTCGGTTTGCAAAGGTATTAATATTATTGATACTTTAGATTGAGCTGTATCTTAAATAAACATAACCGCAGTATTTTTTAACATTTAATTCATGTATGTTATGAATAAAATGATTATGTGTAAGGATGTTTATGATAGAACACCCAAATTATTTAATGAGGAGGAATGGAATAGACTTATTTCTGTTTCTCGCCAAATAGCAGAATCAAAAGAACCAGAATTTTCTGGAGTGTTGAATCAATGTATTTGTCAATGCTTAAGTACAACAGGGCGATATGAAATGCCTGTTGTAAAAGCAATTAATTGCTCAATTCCTAATGATATTGTGGCATTATATCACATAGACAGATGTAAGATAGAAGGAAGCATTCCACATTTTTACACAGAAGACAGTAAATTTGAGAGCACGTGGACTTCTCCACGCAAGTCTCTTGATAAAATTGCTCGTTATCCAATGGTTATATCTCCAGATTTCTCCGTTTATGAGAATTTGGCATTTCCTCAGAAGTTCTGGAATATCTTTCGCAATAAAGCATTGGCAGCATGGTGGCAATACAATGGGCTCAAAGTTATTCCCAATGTTTCGTGGATGCATGGAAAGGATTATGCAATCTCTTTTGATGGTTGGCCCAAACATTCTGTCATTGCCGTTAACAGTACTGGGGTTAATGGTGATGAAAGGTGTAAAATAATGTGGATGGAAGGTTATAAAGTTATGTTGGAAACTCTCAGACCAATTCATATTTTGCGCTACGGAATAAAAATAGAAGAAGAAGCCGAGTTGATAAGCACCTACTATGATAATGACAATAGAAAATTTGCAAGATATGGGTGGTAATTGTTCGTATAGCGAAGATTGGGGCGGAGTGCCTAAGGCTAATCGCACCCATACAGATTCTGGATACAGAATAGATAGGCATAAAGTTGTTTTCTTGACAAAGAATGCTGCTCAGAAGAAGAATATCCTTAATTCCAATTCTCCTAATGTTACTTATCTCATTGCCAGCAAGGACAAGAATGGAAACATTAAGGTTCATAGTGTCAATATCTATGATGGGCACAACTTGAAATGTGAGATTAATCTTGAATTTGACTCTAAAGGGAATTTGATTCCTTACAATAAGTCAGACAAGGGTAGCCATTGCCATTATTGGTCAAAAGATTCTAAAGATGGTTTGCTGAAAAGAAAGAAACATGATAAAAGCAACATTTTCGCTATAGACAGCAAATACAGCTCTCTGATAAAGAAGATAGAAAAGTTTAATAAAGAAAATAATAAGTAATATGGCAGTACATAAGATTTTGCGCCGAGTCATTGCCGTCAAGGATTTTTGGGGACCAGGCAAGCATATATATGAAGATCAGTTGGGGTGGTCTTTGGACGAGAAGAAAGAGGTTGGTTCATTATCTTCTAAAAAAATATTTGAAGTGGAAGTGGTCGAAGTCGGTCTCAACCTTGCCTTTTATTATGTGGATAATGATACTTTTTATGGGATTCATACAGAGTGTTATCCTATTGAATGCAAGATACTTCCACGAGATAGGACAGAGAAGTATATTGGTTGGCAATGTCAGGCTGATACTCATGCAGATGGACAAGTTATAGCTTCTTTTGATGATGAGCATAAAATTTGGGACAACTTGAGTATTGATGGAAAGAATTTGGAGGAAGTTATTTCTCGCTCGTATATCATGGCTTTGAACTAAATAAGAAATCCCTTTGTTGAAACGACCGTGTGTTTTTTACAACAAAGGGATTTTTTAATGATTTACGAGTAAGTAATCTCTTTCACTCCACCATCTCGCTATACCTCCTGAACAGCTCCGCCACGCACTCGCTCTCCGTCATCTTCAGCTGAAAGCCGTAGGCTGCCATCACTGCGCGGTCGTTCTGGCGATGAGCCTGGAGGAGTTCCTTTGGCATGAGCGTGGGGTCGTAGAGGTCGGCAAGGGAGGAGTCGGGATACAGGGCTCTTGCATCCAGGATGGCTTGGGCGCTCTGCTCTATCCTTGCCTGCTGTTCGGCGGTTGGCCGCGGCCAGGGGAAGTTGTTGTACACGATGTCCTTGCTGTAGCGGTAGTCGCTCTTCAACCGACCGCACACTGCCCGCATCCATGCCATGTGGACACTTGACTCCAAGATGCCGAAGTGGTAGAGGGTGGCGTCGGGGATGAGAAACACAAGGTCGCTCGCAAAAGTTCCCTTAGATATAAATCCCATCGGCACATACTTACGCTTTTCTGAAGAAACCTTTGGCACGATGATGGAATCACCATCGTGCATGTTCTCTACGTGGAATCTTGTTGGGGTGTCCGCCAATTTGCGAGTACCTGCGCTTGTGCTGGCAAGACGCACATTCCGTACATTCTCCACTCGCTCATAGCAAAGCGGCATCTCCTTGATTTCCTTTGGCGAGCAATCACCAAGCCACAAGCAATAGCGAGGCTTTTGGTGGATGAACTCCACCGACCCATACCAAGGATGAAACAAAGCCTCCGACTTTGGCTCTCGCTTCACGAACTCCTCCATTTCCTCTTTCTCGAAGAGATAGTTTCCTCCGTCTATCGGCTTATTGCCAATCCCTATCTTCGGAACATCGCATAGCGACTTGCTCCTACTATATATAAAGGTGTCGGGAGCATCTATCAGATAGGCATTGATATGGCTCACCTCTTTCGCCTGTCCATTTTCAAACAGATATTTTTTCTTGTGCTCCACATACGAGAATCCAACCACTACTACATGGACATGTGCTTTGAGCGTTGCCTCGCTGTCCCAACGGAAGGTGCGATGGGCAAAGTTGATGTGAATGCCTTCGGCAAAGAGAGGTTGCCACAGGTTAGCCACTTGCTCGCCTTGCGAAATAGAGTTGGTGGAGACAAGAGCTGCCTCCACATGGGTATCTTTCATATAGTCGGTGGCACGCTTGTACCAAGCCCCCACATAGTCGATATTGCCTACGTTCTTCCATTTCTCTCCAAAGATGGCTATCATATCCGCCTTTTGGCTCTCGCTCATCAAGCGTGCACCCACAAACGGCGGATTCCCGATAATATAGTCCAGCTTCTCCTTCGGGCAGACACTTTCCCAGTCAATCCGTAGCGAGTTGCCCTCCACTATGTTTGCGTAGCTCTTCAGGGGCAGGAAGTCGAGGTCGTGTTGGATAATCTTTTCCGTTTCCGCCATCATCTGCGCCTCGCTGATCCACAGGGCGGTAGTGGCTACCGACACGGCGAAGTCGTTTATTTCTATTCCGTAAAACTGGTGGATGCTTACTTTTATTGGATTCTCGAAGGCGTTGAGCTGCTCCACGCTGTATATCTTCTGGATAATCCTGTTTTCCAGACGGCGCAGCGAGAGGTAGGTCTCCGTAAGGAAATTGCCGGAGCCGCATGCCGGGTCGAAGAAATTCAACGCCGCCATCTTGTCTTGCAGCTTGTGCAGACGGGCAAGTCGCTTCTTTAAGTTGTTCTCCTCCACACAGTGTTCGTATTCCTTCTGGAGACTGTTGAGGAACAGAGGGTCTGTCACCTTGTGGATATTCTCTATCGAAGTATAGTGCATGCCGCCGGAGCGTCGGGTCTCGGGGTTGAGGGTGCTCTCGAACACACCGCCGAAGATGGTAGGCGAAATCTCGCTCCAGTCGAAGTCGAGTGAGGCGTGTTGCAGTAGCGTCTCCCTCAGTTCGTCGGTAAACTGCGGTATGTCTATCTCCTCGGCAAACAGTCCGCCGTTGGTATAAGGAAAGGCGGCAAGCTCCGTCTTTATATATCTGCTCCGCTTGTCGGCAGGGGTGTTGAGCACTTGGAAAAGTTGCACCAGTGCCATGCGCATGTCTTCCGTCTGGTAGTGAGCCAGATAGTCGTGAAACATGTCGCGCTTGCCGAAGATGCCCGCATCCTCGGCATAGAGGCAGAACACCAGACGTACGCACAATATATTGAGATACCTGAGAGACTGAGGCTCGCCGATGTCATATTGCCCTACAAGAGCATCATATAACTTGCCCACAATCTCGCCAGCCTTCATCGACACTTCCGTCTCCTTCTGCAGATGGGCGTCTTCCTGACTTTCCACAAGGAACTGCAGGCGGTAGTATTCCTTCTCCAGGTCTTTAAGAAATATATGTTCCGGCTCCCTTTGCGGATGCTCCATGTCGTACACCTCAAACTCGGCAAAGTTGCACGTTACGATCCATCGCGGTCGCTCAGAATAGGGCAGCACTGTAGAATAGCGCAGAGCCTGCTGCAGAGGCGTGAGCTGCGTGCCGTCGCTCTGTCTGATGGGCTGGCGCAGATGCTTTCCCAGCGACTTCTGTTCAATCATCACGTGTGTGCTGTCAATCATGCCGTCGATAAAGGAAGTGTGGTCGAGCTGTGCCTGCTGCTCGAAGCGTATGAACGTGGAGGGATTCTCCACTCCGAAAACTTCGGTGAGAAGCTCTATCCAGAACGTCTGGCTCTCGCCCTTCTCATATCCTCTGCCCTCCCACCGTTTGGCGAAGGCGGCAGCAGCCGTGCATTGTTGTTTCTCTGTATTCATAAATTTGATAGGGTTATGCCAACATATAGGTATGCAAAGGTAAAACAAATTGTGTAAATTTTCAAGAAAACATCATAGGCAACGAGTACAAATCCGACTTTTGGAACACTTTTCAAAAAGTCCCCGATTTTGTAAGCTTTTCAGCCGAGCATCGCTTTTCGGGGAGCAAAGCATTGCTTCTCTCCTTGAAAAGCATTGCTTTGCCCCAAAAGGAGCGTTGCTCCTTGAAAAATTTCGCGATTTTCTGAGGCTTGGAACGCAAAAAAGTGTTCCAAAGTTCTTATTGTAAATATTTTGATAAAAACGGAGTTACTCTCTGCGGTATTTCGAAGGTGAAATCCCCACATGCTCCTTGAAGTATTTGCCAAGAAACGACTGGTTGGGGAAATGCAGTTCGTCGGCAATCTCCTTGATGCTCTTGGCCGTGTTCTTTAGTTGCACACGCAGTTCAAGGGTAACATACTTGTCAATCCACTCGTTGGGCGTGCGGCGGCTCACGGCCTTCACCGTTTCCGAAAGATATTTGGGAGTGATACACAGCTGCTCGCCATACCACGACACACGGCGCTCCGAACGGAAATTCTGCTCCACAAGCTTGATGAAGTCTGTGAATATCGACTCGGCACGGGTCTGCTTCACCGTGCCCTGCTGCACGTCGTACATCACATGACTTATGTCGTAAATCATTGCCGAAATCAGTGAGCGCACCACATCGCGGCGGAAGTTGTGTTTCACGGTCTCCACCTTGTCCTGTATCATGCGAAAATAATCAATCAGGTTTTCCGCCTCGTCTGCCCTAAGCCCGAACACGGGATGACTCCTCGAAAACAGAAACAGCGACGACATGTCGTGCACGCCCTGCATCACTTCGTTGAAGAAATTCTCCGACATCATTATGGCTATGCCGCTCAGGTCATCGCTCAAGTGGCTGTTGTTCACCACCTGTCCCTCGCTGATTATTATCACATCGTTTGGCTTCACCACCCTCTCCTCGGTGTCCACCGTGTAGCGAGCCTCACCGCGCAGACACAGGCCCACGAGGATGCATCCCATACGCCGCGGCACATCGGGAACTATCGGCAAATCACCAAATTCGGGAAAAAGCAGCAGGTCGTCGTCGATTGATGGTCCGTGATATTTCTGCTTTGTACTGGCTACGGATATGATGTCTATATTGTCGTACATATATTTGTTCTGTTTTTCTGCTATTAAAAATATTCCACGCAAAAGTAATACTTTTCTGCGACTGCACAAGCGTCGATGTCGTTTATCTATAAGAAAACATTGTTTTTTTTCTGTCCATAGCTTGTTTTTTTTACTATTATATCGTAACTTAGCACAAAATTTCATATAAGTATGAGAGAATCAGAAGAAAGATATATCAGTCTGCTGACAGACTTCGGCTTCAAGCGCATTTTCGGAACAGAAC
>CAKQDG010000048.1 GCA_934219025.1 uncultured Prevotella sp.
TGGGACCGATAAGACTAATAAGACAATTGGGAGAACGGGGAGAACTGGGAGAACTGGGAGGGCTGGGAGGGCTGATGGGGGGATAATGGGACTGATAGAGATTAAAAGCCTGATTGAAATAAAGGAAAAAGGATAAGAGAGAAATGGCGTATGCAGAGATTACAAAAAAAATGCGCATGGAAAGGAAATCCATACGCATTTTTACTTTTATTATTATTGTTTCTGCATAATGTCACCGCCAACTTTTATTGCCTCCATATTAAGAGGTATAAGTTTATGGTGTCGTTCAGGCAAGGTTTTGAACAAGGCCTTTTCAACTCCCTTTTCGCTGACGACGGGAGCGACTTTCAACATTCCACCAAGCACAATCATATTAAAGACCTTGGTATTTTTCATTTCAGCAGCCTTATCCATGGCATCGATACGATATACCTCAATATCCTTACGGGTAGGAGGGTTGATAATACCGTTGCCCTCATAAATGAGTATACCGCCAGGTTTAACACGAGGTTCGAACTTATCGAGAGAAGGTTGGTTGAGCACGATAGCAATGTCGTATTTGCTCAACACAGGTGAAGAAATTCTCTCGTCGCTAACGATTACCGTAACGTTAGCCGTGCCACCACGCTGTTCAGGTCCGTATGCCGGCATCCATGTAACTTCCTTATCCTCCATCAGTCCAGAGTAAGCCAAGATCTTACCCATAGAAAGTACGCCCTGACCGCCGAATCCTGATATAATTATTTCCTTTTTCATTCGTCAATAGTATTTTTGAGGTCACCCTTAGGATAAAACTTAAACATATTTTCGCGCATCCACTCGTTAGCCTTTACAGGAGAGAGTTTCCAGCCGCTGTTACATGTGCTGACAATTTCCACGAGCGAAGAGCCCTTTCCAGCCATAGAAGCATCGAATGCCTTTCTGATGGCCTTTTTTGCAGAACGTATAGAAGCGACACTGTCAACACTTTGCCGTGTGACATAACATGTACCTTGCAAAGTTGCGGCAATTTCTGTCATTTTCAAAGGATATCCATGCAATTCCGGAGTACGTCCATACGGACAAGTAGCCGTTTTCTGTCCAAGAAGCGTTGTAGGTGCCATCTGTCCGCCAGTCATACCATAGATAGCATTGTTTATGAAAATTATGGTAATATTCTCTCCGCGGTTAAGAGCATGAATGGTTTCTGCGGTACCGATACAAGCGAGGTCTCCATCACCTTGATAAGTAAATACCAATCTGTCAGGCCAGCAACGCTTGATACCAGTTGCAACGGCAGGAGCGCGTCCATGAGCAGCTTCCGACCAGTCTATATCAAGATATCGGTAGGCAAAGACAGAGCAACCGACAGGACAAACTCCAACGGCTTTGTTTTGCATTCCCATCTCTTCGATAACTTCAGCAACAAGTTTGTGAACGACGCCGTGAGAACATCCAGGGCAGTAGTGCATAGGAGTGTCGTTCATCAACGACGGCTTTTGATATACCAGATTCTCTGGTGAAATTATATCTTCTTTCATGCTAAATTCAAATTAAAGATTAACCATTAAATCTACCGTTCTTGATATTTTCCTTAAGAGACGCAACGATCTCCTCTGGATCAGGAACGATGCCTCCGAGACGTCCGAAATGCTCAACCGGCACGATGCCGTTGGTTGCAAGTTTCACATCTTCGACCATCTGTCCGGCATTGATTTCCACGGAAAGTATACCCTTTTTGCCTTTTGCAAGTTCAGCAATTTGTTTTTCGGGGAAAGGCCAAAGTGTTATAGGACGGAAGAGTCCGACTTTAAGACCTTCCTCCCTTGCAAGTTCCATTGCCTTTTCTGAGATACGTGCAGCACTTCCGAATGCGACGAAGATATAGTCGGCATCTTCACAGCCCACAGCTTCAAATCTTACTTCGTTTTCCTTGACTTTAGCATATTTTTGGAGCAGTTTCAAATTGCGTTGTTCCATCACCTCCGGCTGAAGTTCGAGAGAAGTCATGATGTTGATATCCCTGTCTGGCGTACGACCAAAGGTAGCCCATGGACATTCTTTCTTAATCTCCTCTTCCGTGCGTCGAGGTTTTATCGGCGGAAGAACAACCTTTTCCATCATCTGTCCGATAACACCGTCGCTGAGAATCATTGCCGGCATACGGTATTTGAAAGCGAGAGTAAAGGCAAGATCTACGAAATCAGCCATTTCTTGAACAGATGCAGGTGCAAGCACAATAACATAGTAGTCGCCGTTACCGCCACCACGTGTAGACTGGAAATAGTCGCTCTGCGAAGGCTGTATTGTTCCCAAGCCAGGACCACCGCGCTGCACATTGATAAATACGCCAGGGATTTCGGCTCCAGCCATATACGAGATGCCCTCCTGCATAAGAGCAACGCCAGGGCTCGAAGACGAGGTGAAAGCTCTCTTTCCGGAGCCGGCTGCGCCATAAACCATATTTATAGAAGCCACTTCGCTTTCAGCCTGTACGACCACCATGCCGGTGGTTTCCCAAGGTTTCAGTTCGGCGAGGGTTTCGATAACTTCACTCTGTGGAGTGATAGGGTAACCGAAATAGGCATCACATCCGCAACGAATTGCAGCATGAGCGATAGCCTCGTTACCTTTCATTAAAAGAACTTCTTTTTCTGCCATTGCTTAGTCCTCCATTCTTTTTTTATAAACACTGATACATCCGTCAGGACATACGATACCACATGATGCACACCCGATACATTCATCGGGATGTACGGCCACGGCGTAAGGATAACCATGAACATTGACGTGTTTGTCAGACAAGGCTATAACGTCTTTAGGACAAGCCACGACACACAGAGAACAGCCTTTACAGCGATCTGTGTTCACCACAATAGCTCCTTTGATTTTTCCCATGTCTTTTTCCAATTAAATTAAAGGGTAACAGTAACAGCCTCTTGATAGGCACCGCCTATGAAATCAGCATGTCGCCATAAGCTCTTATATTAAAATTCTTATTTGTTTTTTATTATATACTTTTCCGGTGTAGCCAGCTATGAGCACCGGATTACGGATTATACATATCCTTGCAATAGTAGTTTAGGATATCTTCAACCATTTTCTTTGCTCCGACAGCCGGACTGTCAGGATCCAGTTCTATAGCCTCTATATAGCAGTGGATTGCCTCCTGCCAATTTCCGGCACGCTGGAATTCTTTTCCTTTGTTGTAATATTCCTCTGCGGACATTGTCGAATCTTAACGATAGTATTCTTTTTTTCCTGCTGCCAAAGTATTTTTCATCAATGAGCAAATTGTCATTGGCCCTACCCCACCCGGAACCGGGGTGATGAAAGAACATTTAGGTGCGACTTCGTCAAACTTAACGTCGCCGTTCAAGCGGAAACCGCTTTTGCGCGAAGCATCAGGCACACGTGTTGTTCCTACATCTATGACCACAGCCCCCTCTTTCACCATATCCGCAGTAAGGAAGTTAGGCTGTCCGATGGCAGCAATAATGATGTCAGCATTTCTGCATTCCTCTTTCAGGTTTTCGGAATGACTGTGGCACACGGTAACGGTGGAATCTCCGTATTGTTTTTGCATCATCAGCTGCGCCATAGGCTTGCCCACGATATTGCTTCTGCCGAGGATAACACATTTTTTTCCTGATGTCGGGATATTGTATCTTCGCAGCAGAGTTATTATGCCGAGAGGAGTTGCCGATATGAAACAAGGCAGACCGATAGCCATTCTCCCCACATTGATAGGATGGAAACCGTCTACATCCTTGCGGTAGTCGATAGCCATGATTACCTTTTGCTCGTCGATATGCTTAGGCAACGGCAGCTGCACGATAAATCCGTCCACATCATCATCCCGGTTGAGTTCTTCCACTTTGGCAAGGAGTTCCTCTTCCGTTATATTGTCCTCAAACCGTATCAGACTGCTTTTAAAGCCGCAAGCCTCGCATGCAAGAACTTTGTTTTTCACATAAGTCTCGCTTCCGCCGTCATGGCCTACGAGGATTGCCGCGAGATGCGGTTGTTTGCCGCCACGGGCAATGATATCTTTTACCTCGGCGGCAATTTCCTCCTTTATTTTTGCCGCTGTTGCTTTTCCGTCGATTAACTGCATAATATTTTTTATTTAAGATTAAGGGGGGGGGAATAGAAATTAGGAGAAATATAAGACGCATAGGACTTATAGGGCTATCAAGCCCTAATCCATAATCCCTATTCCCCTATCCAAGTATCATCACATTCCCGGCATACCTGGCATATTAGGCATTCCGCCCTTCATATGCTTCATGGCATTCATCATTTGGGTCATCTTCGAGCCAGTAACCATTTTCATCATTTTGCGAGTTTGGTCGAACTGCTTTATCAGTCGGTTCACATCCTGTATGCTTGTTCCGGAGCCTTTTGCTATGCGCTGCCTGCGACTGGTGTTGAGCAGTTCCGGATTGGTGCGCTCCTTTGGTGTCATACTCAGGATTATAGCCTCAATGCCTTTGAATGCATTGTCGTCGATATCAACATCCTTGATAGCCTTGCCCACTCCTGGAATCATAGATGCAAGGTCTTTCAAGTTTCCCATTTTTTTTATCTGCTGTATCTGTCCGAGGAAATCATTGAAGTCGAACTTGTTTTTCTGTATTTTCTTTTGGAGTCGCTTTGCTTCCTCCTCGTCGAACTGCTCCTGTGCACGCTCCACCAAGCTGACAATGTCGCCCATTCCGAGGATACGGTCGGCCATTCTGGAAGGGTGGAACACGTCGATGGCTTCCATTTTCTCGCCCGTTCCGACAAACTTGATAGGTTTTTTAACCACGTTTCTGATGCTCAACGCAGCACCGCCACGTGTATCGCCGTCGAGTTTTGTCAGTACTACGCCGTCGAAATCAAGTCGGTCGTTGAATGTCTTGGCTGTATTCACGGCATCCTGACCAGTCATTGAGTCCACGACAAAGAGAGTTTCGTTTGGATTGACAGCGTTTTTCAGTCTTTCAATCTCGTCCATCATCTCCTCGTCTACGGCAAGTCGTCCGGCAGTATCTATGATAACCACGTCATAATTCTTAGCCTTGGCTTCTTTTATGGCATTGTTTGCAATCTCCACAACATTCTTGTTTCCGTCTTCCGAATAAACCGGCACTCCGATTTGTTCGGCAACCACCTTCAGCTGTTCGATAGCTGCGGGGCGGTAAACGTCGCAAGCCACGAGCAAAGGATTTTTGTGTTGCTTTGCTTTCAGCATATTTGCGAGCTTTCCGCTGAAAGTGGTTTTTCCGGAACCTTGCAGACCCGACATAAGTATAACAGAAGGTTTTCCGTCGAGTTTCAGTTCGGCAGCCTCGCCTCCCATAAGTTCGGCAAGTTCATCGTGAACGAGTTTCACCATCAGCTGTCCTGGCTTCACGGCTGTCAGCACGTTCATGCCAAGCGCTTTCTGCTTTACTGTATCCACAAAGGTTTTTGCCACCTTGTAATTCACGTCAGCCTCTGTCAGGGCTCTGCGGACATCTTTGAGCGTTTCCGCAACATTGATTTCTGTTATTTTTCCTTCTCCTTTCAGTATTTTGAAAGAACGCTCAAGTCTGTCACTTAGATTTTCAAACATAAATTTATATTTATTTTTTCGTTATCTTAATTCGTTTTCTTACCAAAAATGGTACTGCAAATATACTCATTACAACCAAAAAAAAAGAACAACGGTCTTTGTATTTAAAATATTTTAAACACTTTCTTTGAAAAATGCGCACACCAGGTAACGAGTGTGCAACTTTTATTTCGCTTTAACCTGCGAAACGCAAAAAAAAGCATCACTGGCGGCAGGCATAGGATTCTTTTCTTTACCGAGAGTGATGCTTTTGTTTTTTTATTTTGCCGTGAGGTGCAAGAATCTTGTTATCCTGTGTGGCAAGCTTCTGTCTTTATTGTCGATAAATGCGTCGAGCACCCGTGATGTGCCGTTGAGTGGCACCACATCGTAATCGGCTATTGCTGCCGGAATGAGACAGCTGTTGCCTTCTTTCAGGATTATCTCGTCGCCTGTGGGTCGAACAACGATTTTGCAGTCTCCTTTTATACACATACTTATAATGAAGCTGTCGTATTTTGCAAGGTTTCTGTGAAACGGCTCGTTCAGTTCCGTTACCCTCACGGTGAAGTATGGCGAATCAATAACCAGATTGGAGCGGTTTCCGTCTTCCTTGTAAATCGTGCGGTATTCTTCCTCCACATGAAAGTCAAGTGCCTGTGCAGCAAGTTCCGTGTGCAGTTCTCGCGGTTTGCCGTCAAGTCCGGGGCGGTTGTAGTCGTAAATGCGGTAGGTCAGGTCAGACGACTGTTGCACCTCTGCCAGCAATATTCCGCTGCAAATGGCGTGTACTCTGCCGGCGGGGAGATAGAACACGTCGCCCGGCTTTACTTCATGCCTTGCAAGAACATCGGTTATGGTGCCGTCGACGATGCGCTTTTTATATTCATATTCAGATATCTGCGTTTTGAATCCGGCATAAAGGAAGCTGCCGGGCTTGGCATCGATGATGTACCACATTTCCGATTTGCCCGACTTGCCGTGCACTCTCATTGCCATCTCGTCGTTGGGGTGTACCTGTATGCTCAGGTCGCGCTTTGCATCGATAAATTTCACGAGCAGCGGCAACTTGCCGTTGTATTTTTTTGCCACGCTTTCGCCGAGAAAGCCTGTAGGGTTTTCGTTTATCACGGAAATCAAGTCGCGTCCGGCAAATTCGCCGTTTGCCACAACGCTTGTACTCGAAGGCACGGCGCTCACTTCCCAGCTTTCGCCCACGGATTCTTGTTTTATGTCCAGTCCTTTATAATCGCACAGTCTGTCGCCGCCCCATACTACAGTATGCAAGTTTGGACGAAACAACAAGGGGTATAACTTTTCCATATTTAGAGATTGCATTGTTCTAAATTAAATATACATACGAAAATTCTCTTTATTTTTTCTGTTCATCGCCACGAGTGGTTCATCGTGTAGTCGTCTTCTGCAGGCACATTGCATCTGCCGGCAGAAACGGAAACCTGTATGCTGCAACTTGGCGAGATGTTGTATTTCACGGCAGCCCCTACCCTGTCGCCAAGTTCCTGCATAGTATAGAAGCGGTAAGGCACAGGCTTGTTCATTATCGACTTCCGCCCATACACATAAGCCTCCCAATGCTCGTTGAACTTATATCCGAGCACGGCATTTATTCCAGCATCCGTAAATCTGTCGTGTGCCCAATATGCGTTGCTGAGCCATCCGCCCACAGCAAGCGACAGCTTGCCGGTCACGGGCACGGCATACATCACCGAGAGGTCTTGCCCGAAGCCTGCCCCCTTGGGAGCCCCCTTGCCGAACGCGGCAAAGACCGAAGCCCCGAGGTTCACGTTCAGTCCGCGGTGCAGATTCCATGTGTCCATCCCCCACCATGTGTCATACGGATATGCCATGAGGGGCACCTGTCCGTGCATATTGAGGAGGGGCAGATGGATGGAGTCGTTTTCCGCAGGCAGCGCTTCCATATATGCCGGGCGCGAATACGGCTGCACATGGCGACTGTAGGCCGGCAGACTGCATTCGGTGTTCATCTTCAAATCCGTCAGCGAGTCGGCAGAGGATATTGTCTTACCGCCAATTTCCCCTGCGCCGTCTTCTGTGTGTTGCGCCTGCATCAGCATTGGCATGCAACACACGGCAAACAATATAACGATGCGTAATTTGCTCATACTTTGGCAAAAGTAATCTATTATTTTTTTTCTGCAAAAGAATGAAAACTTTTTCACGCTCTTTTAATATTAATTCATAATTATACTAAGGTAGCATCAGCACATTTTCGTCATTTATTTTGCTTATACGCAATACTTTGTATAACTTTGCACGGATTTTCGGCTTTAAGTTTATACTTATATGCTTTGCCGATAATCCATGGCAAGACTAAAACATATAACTATAATAAAACAAAAAGAATGAAAGCATTTGTATTTCCCGGACAGGGAGCACAGTTTGTGGGTATGGGCAAAGACCTGTACGACAACAACCCTTTGGCAAAAGAACTTTTCGACAAGGCTAACGAGATTCTCGGCTACAGCATAACCGACATCATGTTCAACGGCACTGACGAGGAACTGAAGCAGACCAAGGTTACCCAGCCTGCCGTATTCCTACACAGCGTAATCAGCGCGCTCTGCATGGGCGACGCTTTCCAGCCGGCAATGGTTGCAGGCCACTCTCTGGGTGAGTTCTCGGCACTGACTGCTGCCGGAGCCCTTAGCTTTGAGGATGGACTGAAACTGGTTTACGCCCGTGCCATGGCAATGCAGAAGGCTTGCGAGGCTGCTCCTTCTACAATGGCTGCCATCGTGGGTATGGCCGACGACAAGATTGAGGAGGTTTGCGCTGAGGTGAGCAAGCCGGGCTGCGTGGTGGTTCCTGCCAACTACAACTGTCCTGGCCAGCTGGTAATCTCGGGCAACATCGAGGCTATCAACGAGGCTTGCGAGAAGCTGAAGGCTGCCGGTGCTAAGCGTGCCCTGCCACTGAAGGTGGGCGGTGCATTCCACTCTCCCCTCATGCAGCCGGCAAAAGACGAGCTTGAGGCTGCCATCGAGAAGACTGAGATTCACGCGCCTAAGTGTCCAGTTTACCAGAACGTGGACGGCAAGCCTCACACTGAGCCAGAGGAAATCAAGAAGAACCTCATCGCTCAGCTCACAAGCTCAGTGCGCTGGACTCAGTGCGTGCAGAACATGATTGCCGACGGTGCCGACGACTTCACCGAGTGCGGACCGGGCAAGGCTCTCCAGGGCATGATTGGCCGTATCGACAAGACTGTTAATGCTCACGGCATACAGTAAATTAGGATACAGTAGAAAAACAAATAAAGAGTTAAAGTCCTTGTGGGATTTTCTTTTCAGAACCACGACACAGGTCTTTAACTCTTTTTCTCATAAAGATTTCTGAAGATTAATATCCGCAACCTGATACCACGGAAACTGTTTTTGACACTTCGCCACATTTCAGAATATATGTTCCGTCCTGAGGAATATACAAATCTGCCGAATTATCCATTGCGCGACACTCACTGACGATTTTTCCGTCTAACGCATAAACTTTAATTTCATCAGCATCTTTCAAGTCTGGAAAACTGACTCTTCTCCCATTAATACTTATATTGGGCGATGTACTTGAAACCGAAGAAATTGCGGCTGTACCATTAGCATACAACACATTATTTCCATTGCGGGCTTCAAGCAGCTGTGTTCCTATTCCGTCTGAATTAAAACCCACATTATAGTTTACTCCAGCCTTTGACGAAACACCTTTTATCCATTCGCCCGCTCCGAAAGAAACGGTACAAGTCTCATCTTCGAATTCCTCAATATTCATCACGGGATATTTGCCCGTTTCATCCTTGCCCTGTCCTGTGCATTTTACATACCACTTGCGCGGTTTTTCACCGTCGGTCTTATATACAGGACTATACGCATAACATCCGCTACCACTCCCAAGGTCAAAATCATACATCAGATACCAATCTTTCAGATCTGAGCTAACTGGCTTAAAATACACCTTGTCGCCATCTGTCCGGATATAAGCAGTAAGTTTCTTCGAGTTTTCCATCCCCTCATTCCAGCAATACATTCGCATTGCTTCAACTCCGTCCACATTTTCCGTGCCTTCAAGTCTCGCCACCTCTACAACGCTTTGTGGTTCTGGAGTAGAAGTGCCCGTAATTTTTGTTCTCCACGTCATGCCTTCTGCAAAGGGATTCTGACCGAACCCAAGCATCGGCAGTGCCGACATTAACGCTGTAAAAAATAATGTTTTCATAAGCTCAACGTATTACATTAATTATACTGTTTTCTCCCCTTTTCAAAGCAAAGTAATTTAAAGGTTGGAAGTTATAGCCACCAGCCGAGAACACCGAACCTGAATAGTAACCATTACTAATTCCTCCCCATCCCCAATCACAATGAATGTAGGTTTCTGTTATTTCTTCACGAATTAGGCTTCTCTTGTCTTCAGTAGAAGTTACACAATAACATGCCCCATCAGCAACCCAAGCATGGCCACCGTTTCCGTTTATGTCCGTTCCACGAAGATAAACGATATTGCCATTTTTCAAAAGCCATGTTATTGCATTTATATTAAAAGGAATATATTCCAAATTATCAACATCTTTTATATTTTTACATAACGAATAAGCACTGTAACTAGAAGCAGAGCTAGCAGATGTCGTGTAACTCATATTAACATCTTTTCCTATCCAATATAAAAATTTAGACATCGAATCAACTGCCTGTTCGTATGAATATTCAGGCTGGACTACTTTATTCCAATCTGTATCATAATAAAGCGGACCCATATTCTGAATGTTCTGACCTTTATTAATGGCTTCAATAATAGACTTAAAATAATATTTTGAACCATGATAATCAAGTTCCAGCAAAGAATGACTGAGCACAAGAGCTGTTGCAACTGCAACGCAACCTGCAGGACAACCGGGATGATCTTTTATTACATACTTATTCCATGGACTACCTTGACTCAAAGAAATTTTCAAAACCGGCAATACTTGATAATACATATTATAATTGTCTGAGTCATATGAAACATCTGAGTTAGCATTTGCCATATACGTTTCTATTCTATCAATAAAATCAACTTTAGCATTATCATTTTCAAAGCTAAAATTTCCCTTATCAGAAAAACCTAAAACAGGATTAACCCTTCTATCTGTTGCAACGATTACAAATCCGTCGTTATTTGGATAATTTATAACATATGCAAGAGTATCTGGTATTGAAATACTACGAGTTTTTTTGTTATTATCACTCAAAACATAACTAAACATCTCGTCAATCGGAACATGCCTTGTTGTAGTAGTTTTATCAAGAACATCATTTGCAATATTCAAAGCATCTTCTTTACTGATTTTAGAAAAAAATGAAGACGTTTCGGATTTTTCCACTTGACAATCATCAGTTGTACAACCGAACAAAAAAAGTGATAGAAAAACTATCATAATCCATTTTCTTCCCATAATAATGCGATTTAACAATTAAACTTAAGAAAACTATTGCAAATATATACACATTTCTCGCACAAAGCAACAAATTATAAGAAAAAAACAAAAAAGTTTAAATTTCACTTTTACAAAGCAGTAACAGACATAACAAAATGATAACAATGAAAAATCAAGTTCAAGACTATAGTGAAGTGTTCTAAATTTCGTTTTTCCATTTAAATGGAAGTATTTATTAACAGTGCTTGCCATCTATAAAGTTTAAATAATGCTTATAACTATCTGCAAAACAAAGAATTACAATACATCATTAATTCAAATAACAACATTTTTCACATTCCAAGCAACGCTTTTCCGCCAAAGAAGCATTGCTTCTTCCGGAGAGAAGCAATGCTTTGCTCCCGAAGAAGCAATGCTCATCGCAAAGCGGGAGAAAGAAAAAGTGTTCTAAAAGTCGGATTTTGGAAAAGTGCAGAATAAATGGTTCATCCGGAATATTGAGTGATAGCATATATTATCGGAAGATATTTTTTTAGACGAAAACCTATAAAACAGAGTGTAAGAATACTAAAATCCTTGTCTGTAACTATATAGACAAACCTTGTTGCCATTCTGTTTTACAGGTTGCAAATGATTTCCTTTGTTTTTTATGTTTATCGCCCTCTGACAAGTAAAATGCCAAAGGCATTACCTGTGTATTGGCGAATTTCCGAGAGAGAACTTGTTCTCGTAAGGAAATACGACAATACACAGGTAAGCCCGAGGAACGAGGGCTTTACTTGTCTGAGGGTGTGTTTATAGGTTTTCGTCTAAAAATAATTATATCACTCCAGATAATAAATACTATCACTCCTAATGCCGGATGATTCATAACAATATTATGCATATTATCAACCTGTGAATATGTTTTGCCAATTTGGAGAAAACTTTGATGAATGATAAATTGCAGATAAAAATAATATTTGCTACTTTTGCATAAAACATTATCAATCCTTAAACACAAAAAAACATCATGCACAACAAAATAATCATCTATCAAATCTTTACACGGCTGTTCGGCAACACGAACACCACCCGAAAGCCTAACGGCACAATTGCCGACAACGGATGCGGAAAGATGAACGGATTTACACCAGCTATACTTAAAAGGATAAAGGAACTGGGCGTTACCCACGTGTGGTATACGGGCATTATCCGCCACGCCACCACAACCGACTATTCAGCCTATGGCATTCCCAGACAGCACCCTGCCGTGGTGAAAGGCAACGCCGGCAGTCCGTATGCCATTACAGACTACTACGACGTGGACCCCGACCTGGCAACAGACGTGGACAAGAGGATGAAGGAATTTGAAAACCTCGTAAGGCGCACCCATGATGCCGGACTGAAAATGATTATCGACTTCGTGCCAAACCACGTGGCACGCCAATATAAATCAATAGCAAAGCCCAAGGGCACTGCCGACTTTGGCGAGGACGACGACACGGGGAAGCAGTTCTACCCGATGAACAACTTTTATTATTGTCCCGGAGCCGACTTCGCCCCCGACATAGATTTATATCACGGCGAAAAGTTGCCCTACGAGGAATTTCCGGCAAAGGCAACGGGCAACGACTGCTTCAGCAACCGGCCGGGCAGAAATGACTGGTATGAAACGGTGAAACTGAACTACGGCGTGGACTACTGCGACGCCGGAGGCGTTTCGACCCACTTCTACCCCACCCCCGACACTTGGCTCAAGATGCGCGACATATTGTTCTTCTGGGCAGCAAAAGGCGTAGACGCTTTCCGCTGCGACATGGCGGAGATGGTGCCCTCGGAGTTCTGGGCATGGGCAACGAAAGAGGTGAGAAAAAAATTCCGCCACGTGAAGTTCATCGGCGAGGTGTACAACCCGGCACGCTACCGCGAATACATCGCAGCCGGCTTTGACTATCTCTACGACAAAGTGGGAATGTACGACTGCGTGCGCGACGTGGTTTGCCAGAACCGCCCGGCAAGCGACATAACACGCCAGTGGCAGATGACCGACGACATTGCGCCACACATGCTCTACTTCCTTGAAAACCACGACGAGCAGCGGTTGGCGAGCGACTTCTTTGCCGGCGACGGGAAGAAAGGTGTGCCGGCACTCATCGTGAGCGCCCTGATGCGCCAAAACCCGTTTATGCTCTATGCCGGACAGGAATACGGCGAGCGCGGAATGGACGAAGAAGGATTCAGCGGCAAGGACGGCAGAACAACGATTTTCGACTACTGGTCTGTCTACTCGCTCATCCACGGATATAAATGCCGCCGACAGCTCACGAAAGAGGAGAAGGAACTGGAAAGCGCATACAAGAAAGTGCTCAACATCGCCCTGACGGAGAAGGCCGTGGGCGAAGGGGAGTTCTTCGACCTTATGTATGTGAATCCATCTTCCGACTGCTTCAATGCCGACCGCCAATATGCCTTTATCCGCAAGGCGGGGAAAGAAACACTGCTCGTGGTGGCAAACTTCTCAACCGAAGATGCTCTCATAAAGCTGAACATTCCGCAACACGCTTTCGACTATCTCAATTTGCCAAAGGGCATGATGCAGGCTAAAGACCTGTTGAGCGGCGAGAAGTCAACCGTTTGCCTGTCGTGCGAAAGCAGACTCACGCTGAGCATCGCCCCTTTATCGGCAAAAATTCTTAAAATCATAGGATAGGAAATTATGGACAATCCAGTATTAAACGCCCACAACAAAGAGGAATTTCCTCCGGCACACACCGCCGAGCACTTGCTTAACCAGACAATGGTGAGGATGTTCGGCTGCGAGCGCTCACGCAATGCCCACATCGAGCGCAAGAAAAGCAAAATCAGCTATATTCTTGACCACAAGCCCGACCGCAAGGAGGAAAAGGAGATTGAAGTGAGGATGAACGAGCTTATCGAGGAGGATCTGCCGGTTACCTTTGAATATGTAGACCGGGAGCATATCCCCGACGAGGTGAAGCTCGACCGTCTGCCAGAGGATGCCTCTGAAACGCTGCGCCTGGTGCGCATCGGCGACTACGACGTGTGTCCATGTATCGGCAAGCACGTGCGCTCTACAGGCCAAATAGGAAGATTCGTTCTTCTCGGCACCAATTGGGACGAGGAGAAACACTCGTTCCGCATCAGGTTTAAGCTGATTGGGAATTAGAAATGAAGAATGAAGAATGAAGAATGAAGAATGAAGAATGCGGATTACCATTGTCTGTATAAAGGGACAAGGTAATCCGCATTCTTCATTTCACTGAGCCAAAAGCGAAGCAATTCTTCATTTAAAAAGAATTCTCAATTTTTCATCGCCTCGTTCTCCTCTTTCATGTCGATAAACTGCTTCTTGCTGTCGTAGAATTCATACTGCAGGAAGGCAAGTTTCTGAGAAGGGATGACGTGCACACCCAGTCCGTATTTCATCTGCCAACGGCGCTTCATGCTGATAAGCCCCTGATTGATATATGCAGCCACATACGGATGAACATGCAGATAGAATGACTTTATGCCTATCTTGTTTACCAGTTTGTCAATCTTGCTCTCCAACTGGTCTGTGAAAAGTATGCTCGACTTTATCTTGCCTGTACCGAAACACGTGGGACAAGTTTCCTCAACATTAACGTCCATTGCGGGGCGCACGCGCTGACGCGTGATCTGCATCAGTCCAAACTTGCTCAGCGGCAGGATATTGTGGCGCGCACGGTCTTTCTGCATATTCTTGCACATCCGCTCATAAAGAATCTGGCGGTCTTCGGCAAGATTCATGTCGATAAAGTCCACAACAATAATTCCCCCCATATCCCTTAGTCTGAGCTGGCGGGCAAGTTCGTCGGCAGCCCCGAGGTTCACGTCCAGAGCGTTCGCCTCCTGTCCGTTGGCCGAGCGTGTGCGGTTTCCGCTGTTCACGTCCACCACATGCAGGGCTTCGGTGTGCTCGATATAAAGATAAGCGCCATGCTTATAGTTCACAATTCTTCCGAAGCTCGACTTGATTTGCTTTGTTACGTTGAAGTTGTCGAAAATAGGCACAGTGCCCGTGTAAAGCTTCACGATATTGGCTTTTTCCGGAGCTATAAGCGTTACGTAGTGTTTCACCTCCTTGAACACCTCCTCGTCGTTCACATAAATATTCTCGTAAGAGGGATTGAACAAGTCGCGCAGCATAGCCACCACACGGCTTGTTTCTTCATAAACGAGTTGCGGGCGCTTTTGCGTTTTCTGCACCTTCTCTATAGCGTCCTCCCAACGCTTCATAAGGATTTTAAGCTCTGTGTCGAGCTCAGCCACACGCTTTCCTTCAGCCACGGTGCGCACGATGACGCCCACGTTTTTCGGCTTTATGCTATGGATGAGCTGCTTTAGTCTTGCACGCTCCTCGCCGCTTCTGATTTTGGATGAAACAGAAACTTTATCGTCGAATGGAATGAGAACAAGGTATCTGCCGGCAAAGCTCAGTTCGCCGGTGAGTCGCGGTCCCTTGGTCGAAATGGGTTCTTTCACGATTTGCACGAGCACTTCCTGCCCCTGCTGCAGTTCATTCTGCACGCTACCGTCTTTTTTCAAATCCGGCAAGCGCATCGCCTTTGAGAAAGGATAAAGTTTCTTTCTGTCGCTCTGTACCTGTTTGATATACTTTTCATAGGAGTTGAACTGACTCCCGAGGTCAAGATAATGCAGAAAGGCATCACGCTCATAGCCCACATCCACAAAGCTTGCGTTCAAGCCGGGCATCAGTTTCTTCACCTTTGCCACATAGATGTTTCCAACAGAAAATGAAGCCGAACGAGGTTCGTTCTGATACTCCACCAGATTTTTGTCCTCCAGCAGAGCGATTGATATTTCATTCTGTTGAACGTCGATTACTAATTCGCTTGTCATGTCTTAATTACAAAACTTGATT
>CAKQDG010000049.1 GCA_934219025.1 uncultured Prevotella sp.
TACGTCTGCAGGGGTTCGAACCCTGGACCCTCTGATTAAGAGTCAGATGCTCTACCAACTGAGCTACAGGCGCAACGTTTTGTTTGCTAAAACATATTTGTTTCTGTTTTGCGGCTGCAAAGGTAGTAAGTTTACTTATAACCACCAAACTTTTTTCGTTCTTTTTTTGAAGAAAAAGCAAAAAAGACTGTATTGAGAGCTTTTGTTTATGAATCACACATCTTATATATTTAGTTCGAAAACATTGCAAAACCACTGGTATATTTCTGTATAGCGACGCTCTTTTTATGTCGGTAAGCGCTTATCTTCTGCAATTCTACTCTTTTGGATAAAATCCTCCCGCTCGAAAGTATATTCTTATTCAATGTTGATTATAAATTTGAAACTTGAAATTACTGTCGTTCCAAATACCGGAAGAGCTTTAAAATGTATACTTTTGCAAGATGGCACAGGATGCCGGTGTGGACATTTTGAACACTTTTTAAAAGAATCGTAAAGATTTTTTCGGGGAGAATCGGACAGTTCGGACAAGCGGACATCAATGTCCGAAACATGACAAAAAATATAACTCATTGATAATCAATAATAGTAACATTTCCGGACATGCCTGTCCGAACGGACACGCCTGTCCGAATCCGGAAAAATCGAACAACTCGGAGAAAAATAGAACAATTTCGGAGAAAGAGACGTTTTGTGGAAGTTTTGACCACTTTGTGGCGGATAAATTGCAGTAAGGTTGTATGGGGGCATAACGGGAAGATGCAAAAAAGAACAATTGGAGGAGAGTTGGGGATAAATCCAAAAATAAAGTAAAAAAAGAATTATTTTGGTCAAATAGAACAAAATCCGTAAATTTGCAGCCGTTTTTACTTATAATAAATTATATGCACACGAATAAACCACATAATTGCAAAATATTTTTAGTTCTTGTCATGCTGTTTTTCGGTATCTGCTCTGTCGGTGCGCAGAGTTCGGATTCGTTGATAGTATCTCAGATGAGAAAAAACGGAATTTCGTTTACCAACGACAACTCGGTTACTTTGCTCATGAGCGGACAGGAAAAATTCGACGATATGTTCAAGGCGATACGCCAGGCAAAAAGCAGCGTACATCTGGAATATTTCAATTTCCGCAACGACTCCATAGCGTCATTGCTTTTCGACATCCTTGCCGACAAGGTGAAAGAGGGTGTTGAAGTAAGGGCTCTTTTCGACGGCTTCGGAAACGACTCCAACAATAAGCCCCTGAAAAAGCGTCATCTGAAAGAGATAAGGCAAAGAGGAATAGAGATATACGAATTTGATCCGTTAAGGTTTCCGTGGGTGAACCATGTGTTCCACAGAGACCACAGGAAAATAGTGGTAATCGACGGAAAGGTGGCATACACCGGAGGTATGAATGTGGCCGACTACTATATAAACGGCACAGAACAGGTGGGCAAATGGCGCGACATGCATTGCCGCATAGAGGGAAGTGAAGTGAACACACTTCAAAAGATTTTTCTCAGAATGTGGAACAAGGTTTCCGGACAAAACGTGTATGGGGCAAAATACTACCGGGGCATACACAATGCCGACTATATAAATGGTTTGAAAAAGGCAGGATGTTCAGATTCCGGCAATATGACGGTTGGCATCATCAACAGGGAGCCAAGAACGTCGAACAAGATAATACGGCAGTTTTATACCGACGCGATAAACGATGCAAAAGACAGCATAAAGCTCGTAAATCCATATCTCACCCTGAACCACACGCTGAAAAAAGCTCTGCGGAATGCCGTAAGACGCGGTGTGAAGGTTCAGATAATGGTGTCGTCGCACAGCGACATCCCGCTTACGCCAGACTGCGTGTTCTACAACGTGCACAAACTTATGAAGAGTGGGGTGGAGGTGTGGATATACGAAGACGGCTTCCACCACACGAAAATTATAATGGTAGATGGAAAATTCTGTACCGTGGGCAGCGCAAACCTGAATTCGCGCAGTCTGAACTTTGACTACGAGGAAAATGCCGTTATAATCAACCCGTGTGTAACAAAACAGCTTGACACCATGTTTGAGAATGACAAGAAGAGTTCGTTTCGCCTCACACAAGACAGTTGGGACAAGTGGCGCACGCCATGGAAAAAATTTGTAGGCTGGTTTGCCCATCTCCTAACACCGTTCCTTTAAAAAAAAGAAAGAAAATGACGAAGAAAAAATACGAAGTAAATGTGCCGGGAGGTGAAACGAAAGTGCTGCTTCACACATGTTGCGCACCATGTTCGTCGGCAATCATAGAGTGCTTGATAAAACATGGAATAGAACCGGTTGTATACTATTGCAATCCCAACATTTTCCCGAAAGAAGAATATGACATAAGGAAAAATGAATGTGTGCGCTATGCTCAGTCGTTAGGACTGAAAATAATTGAAGACAAATACGACCATGAAGAGTGGCTCGAAATGATAAAGGGTCTTGAAAATGAGCCGGAACGGGGAAACCGCTGTCTGGAATGTTTCAAAATCCGACTGAGACGTACGGCGCGATATGCTCACGAGAACGGCATCAGAGTAATCACGACAACGCTTGCCTCGTCCAGATGGAAAAGTCTTGAACAGATAAACCGGGCAGGGCAATATGCCGTTGAGCCATACGAAGATGTAGTCTGGTGGGACCAGAACTGGCGTAAGGGCGGACTCAGCGAACGACGTGTGGAAATCATAAAAGAATATGAGTTCTATAATCAAAAATACTGCGGATGCGAGTTCAGTATGCGCCATGATGCATAAAAAAGAAAAGATTGGCATGTTTTTTGATAATAAGTCATATAGCAGAAATAGTGGATTGCCCACGAAAAGCGACATTCAACAGATTTTAAACAAGAATACATATATGAGCATAAATCAATTTTCAGATAAGTTTTCACGAATCCTCTCCTACAGCAAGGAGGAAGGCATGCGGCTTTCTTGCAGCAGCATAGGTCCGGAACATCTGCTTCTCGGCATGCTTAGAGAAGATGACAGCGCAATGCTCACAGTATTGGCAAAGGCCAATATCAATGTGCAGTCGTTCAAGCAAGGCATTGAAGCTGAGATAAAAAACAATACAGAATATTTCGCCTTCTCAAACGGCGACTTCCAGATAAGTCCAAAGGCAAACAATATATTGAAACTTGCTGTGCTTGAGGCGCGCATGGAGTCGCAGACCATCGTCAGCGACACCCACCTGCTGCTCGCAATACTCCACGATCAGCAGAATACGGAAGCCAGGGCGTATCTTGAAGGATACAATATAGATTATGACAGCGTGAAAAGCATTTTCTGCAAGAGTGATATGAGCAACCCAAAAAATGGTTTGGGCATGCCGGAAGAGGACGAAGAAGAGGAAAGCATATTCAGCGGTAAAAAAGGCACACAAAGGGCAGGAGCCTCCACAATGAGAACCGCCAAAGGAGACAGTAAGACACCAATCCTTGACAATTTCGGCATAGACCTGACAAAAGCCGCTGCAGAAGGCAAGCTCGACCCGGTGGTGGGCAGAGAGAAAGAAATACAGCGCGTAACAGAAATATTGTGCCGCAGGAAAAAGAACAACCCCATACTTATAGGAGAACCCGGCGTAGGGAAAAGTGCCATCGTTGAAGGCCTGGCACTACTTATTTCATCCAAATCAACATCGCCTGTATTGTTTGGCAAACGACTCGTAACTCTCGACATGGCGGCAATCGTGGCAGGAACAAAATACCGCGGACAATTTGAAGAAAGAATGAAAGCCCTTGTGAAAGAGCTTGAAGAAAACCCCGACATAATAGTGTTTATCGACGAAATCCACACTCTCGTGGGCGCAGGTTCGGCCCCAGGCTCAATGGATGCCGCAAATCTGCTGAAACCCTCGCTGGCCCGCGGAACAATACAGTGTATCGGAGCAACAACCTTTGACGAGTACCGCAACTCTATCGAAAAAGACGGGGCACTGGAACGCCGCTTCCAAAAAGTCATAGTTGAACCTACAACCGTGGAAGAAACGGAGACTATTCTAAACAATATCAAGGGCAGATACGAGGAACACCATCATGTGAAATACACGGACGATGCAATAAAGGCGTGTGTCAAGATGACCGACAGATACGTTTCCGACAGGCAGTTCCCCGACAAGGCAATAGATGTGCTCGACGAGGCAGGAGCAAAGACCAGATTGAAGAACATGCAAGTGCCGCCGGAACTGAGAGAAATGGAGGAGCAGATTTCTGAACTTGCCAAAAAGAAACAGATGGCAATAAAGAAACAGAATTTTGAACTTGCCGCGAGTTTCAGAGACAAACAGCAAATGCTGGCAGAGGAAATAAAAAAATTGCAAGAAAAGATTTCTGATCTTGAAAATGAAAAAACGTCTGAAGTAACGGAAAACGACATTGCCGAAGTTGTTTCACTGATGTCCGGAGTGCCGGTACAGAAGATTTCGGAGTCTGAAAGCATGCAGTTGAAAGACATGGCGCAAATTATAAAGAATGAAGTCGTTGCCCAGGATGCTGCCGTAGACAAGACGGTAAAGGCCATACAAAGAAACAGACTCGGACTGAGAGACCCTCATCATCCTATAGGGGCTTTCATGTTTCTGGGCCCCACGGGAGTGGGAAAAACATATCTTGCCAAGAAACTGGCAGAACACATGTTTGGCAGTTCAGATGCCGTGATACGAATCGACATGAGCGAATACAGCGAAAGCTTCAATACGTCAAGACTTGTGGGAGCACCTCCAGGATACGTGGGCTACGAAGAGGGAGGACAACTCACGGAAAGAGTGCGCCGCCACCCGTATTCCATCGTATTGCTCGACGAAATAGAAAAAGCACACGGCAACGTGTTCAACATGCTGCTGCAAGTTCTCGACGAAGGAAGACTCACCGACGGAAACGGCAGACTCGTTGATTTCAGCAACACGGTGATAATAATGACAAGCAATGCCGGCACACGGCAGCTCAAAGACTTTGGCAAGGGAATCGGCTTCAATGCCGCAGGACTTTCTTCTGACATGAAAGATACGGACAAGGAATATGCAAGGAGCATAATACAAAAGAGCCTTAGCAAGCAGTTCAGTCCGGAATTCCTTAACCGCCTTGACGAAATCATCACATTCGACCAGCTTGACCTGCAGGCAATAAAGAAAATTATAGACATAGAGCTGAAAGGACTGGCGAAAAGAATCGGCGATTTGGGATACAGCTTCACTCTCTCGGATGCAGCAAAAGAGCTTGTGGCGACAAAGGGCTATGACGTGCAGTTTGGCGCGCGACCGCTGAAGAGAGCAATACAGACATATATCGAAGACGGAATATGCGAAATGATGCTCTCGGACAAATTGGCAGAAGGCGACACGATATTCATAGGAAAGAATCCGAATAGAGAAGAACTTACATTTAAGGTGAAAAGAGAAAATAACGGATAAAAAACGTCTATATCATAATCTCGGCAATAAAAACAAACAGAATTTGTTTCATATTGCCGAGATTTGTATTATCTTTGCATAAGATAAGCTGCATCTCGGCATAACATTCAAATAAATTTGATGTTCTGCTCTCGATTTGCATTATCTTTGAATTTGTAAAACTTACGGGAAATATGTTTCTCGTTCATAAAAAAATAAATACAAATATATAATTATGTATAGAACGAATACATGTGGAGAACTTAGACTCTCTGATGCAGGGAAGAAAGTAACACTCGCAGGATGGGTACAAAGAAGCCGTAAAATGGGAGGAATGACATTTGTAGACCTCCGCGACAGATATGGCATAACCCAATTAGTATTCAACGAAGAAGTTGATGCCGAACTTTGCGCTCAAGCCAACAAACTGGGTAGGGAGTACTGCATACAGATTGTCGGTGAAGTGAACGAACGACAAAGTAAAAACAGCAAGATTCCGACAGGCGACATAGAGATAATTGTTTCGGAACTCAATGTGCTCAGCGAAAGCGCAACGCCGCCTTTCACAATAGAAGACAATACAGACGGAGGCGACGATATCCGCATGAAATACCGCTATCTGGATTTAAGACGCCCATGTGTGCGCAAAAATCTTGAACTGCGCCACCGTATGACTATCCTGATAAGAAACTTCCTTGATGCCCAGAACTTTATTGAAGTAGAGACACCAATCCTTATCGGAAGCACACCTGAAGGAGCAAGAGACTTTGTTGTGCCGTCGCGTATGAACCCAGGACAGTTCTATGCTTTGCCACAAAGTCCGCAGACCTTGAAACAGCTCCTGATGGTGAGCGGATTCGACAGATACTTTCAGATAGCAAAATGTTTCCGCGACGAGGATCTCAGAGCTGACCGTCAGCCTGAGTTTACGCAGATTGACTGCGAAATGTCGTTCGTAGACCAGGATGACGTGATAAACCTTTTCGAAGATATGGCGCGCCATCTGTTTAAAGAGATTCGTGGCGTAGAACTGCCGGCAAAGCTACAGCAAATGACATGGCATGAGGCAATGCGCCGTTTCGGTAGCGACAAGCCGGATTTGCGCTTCGGCATGGAGTTCGTGGAGTTGCAAGATGAGCTGAAAGGTACTGGAGAATTCTCCGTATTCAACGACGCCGAATACATTGGCGGAATATGTGCTCCGGGATGCGCTAAATATACAAGAAAACAACTTGACCAGCTCGCTGATTTCGTGAAGAAACCACAGGTTGGAGCAAAGGGACTCGTATGGATAAAAGTAAACGAGGACGGAACGACAAAGAGCAGCATCGACAAGTTCTATACCCCTGAGGTATTTGCAAAAGTCGTAAGCAAGATGCAGGCAAAGCCAGGGGATCTTATCCTTATCCTTAGCGGGCAGAATGCAAACAAGACTCGTGTGCAGCTTTGCAGCCTCAGACTGGAAATGGGCGACAGGCTCGGTCTTCGCGACAAAGACAAATTTGAATGTCTTTGGATTATCGACTTCCCTCTCTTTGAGTGGAGCGACGAGGAGCAGCGACTGATGGCAACACACCATCCGTTCACAATGCCTAACCCCGATGATATTCCGCTACTCGATGAACATCCCGAAAATGTGCGTGCCAAGGCTTACGACTTTGTATGCAACGGTATAGAAGTAGGTGGAGGAAGTCTGCGTATCCATGACGGAAAACTTCAGGAGAAGATGTTCAAGATTCTTGGATTCACACCAGAGAGGGCAATGGCTCAGTTCGGATTCCTTATCAACGCATTCAAATACGGAGCACCACCTCACGCCGGACTTGCTTTCGGTCTTGACCGCTTTGTGTCAATCCTTGCAGGTCTTGACTCAATCCGCGATTGCATTGCATTCCCGAAAAACAACAGTGGACGCGACGTTATGCTTGATGCACCTTCAGTTTTGGACGACAAACAACTCCAGGAACTACAGATACGCGTTGATATAAGTCAAGAAAATCAGCTGTAAAGAAAAATAAAGGCTGTTTCTACCTAAATAGACAATAAAAAGTAAAATGTTTAAAAAAATAAATATTATCTTTGCATAAGAATTTATAAAGTAATAAGTCACAATGACTTAATACAGACTTAAATTATAATTATTATGGTAGAAAAGAAAGTAACAGAGAAAAAGGTTGCCAAGACAACAACAAAGAGAGCTACAACAAGAAAAACTACAGCCAAGAAAGCTGTCGAAACATTTGCAATAAATGCAGAAAGCGTTGGCTTCAAGGCTGGTGATGTTTACCAGGCTCTTTCAGTAGCGGAAAAAGCTCTCAGCGTAGAGGAAATTGCAAAAGCTGCAAAGATTTCGAAAGAAGAAGTTCTCCTCGGTATGGGTTGGCTTATGAAAGAAGGCAAGATTAAGGGAGAAGACAATAAATTTCTCTTGGCTTAATCAAGAGTAACAATATTAAGAAGGACTGGCTATATTTTATATATTTCCAGTCCTTTTTTAGATTTATATTATGAAATACAAACAGGACATACTTGAAATATTATATGAAGCAGGAAAAGACGGACTTTCTGTAAGAAAGCTCGCCCTTAATGTATATAATCTTCATAACGGACTGTTTGAAAACGTTTCATACAGTGATGTGTATAAAGAAATATTCGCATATTTAAACAAAAACAGCAAGTCTCCAAGACGGTTGGTTGAAAAGACTGGAAAGCGGGGACATTATAGGCTGTCGGAGAAAATAGAAAATTCCTCCCAACTTCTGTTTGAATTTAGCGACGACAGAAATGAAGATACTGAAACAAAATCAAATCAGGATATTGAAGACAAATCTCTATCTCTTTTCTGTATGAATTAACTGAAAAAGAAAATACAATAATTTAATAAATATATACTATGAGTAAACAATACTTTTTAGGACTTGACGTGGGCAGCTCTTCAGTCAAAGCATCGCTTGTGGATACTGAAACTGGAAAATGTGCCGCTACTACATTTTATCCGGAGCATGAAGCTCCAATCATTGCAGTAAAAAATGGATGGGCTGAGCAGGACACAGAAATGTGGTGGGAGAATTGCAAGCTCTGCATAAAAAAAGTAAAGGAAATTGCCAATGCTTCGGCTGATGACATAAAAGCTATCGGAATCTCATATCAGATGCATGGACTGGTGTGTGTAGACAAAAATCTTGACGTGCTCCGCCCGGCAATAATATGGTGCGATTCTAGAGCTGTGCCCTATGGAGAAAGGGCTTTCCATGATTTAGGGGCAGAAAACTGCTTGAGCCACCTTCTTAATTCGCCGGGTAACTTTACTGCATCTAAACTTGCCTGGGTAAAGGAAAACGAACCGGAGATTTATTCAAAAATCTATAAGTTTATGCTTCCGGGCGACTTTATCGCCATGAAGTTGAGCGGTGTGGTAAATACTACTGTGAGCGGCTTGAGCGAAGGTATACTATGGGATTTCAAGGAAAAGAAAACTGCTGATTTTGTTCTAGACTATTACGGTATAGACAGAAATCTCATACCGGATATTGTTTCTACATTCAGTGAGCAGTCCACAGTGTCTGCCTTGGCTGCCAGCGAGACCGGACTGAAAGAAGGTACACCTATCTGCTATAGAGCCGGCGACCAACCGAACAACGCCTTGAGCCTCAATGTGTTCAATCCTGGAGAAATAGCATCTACGGCTGGTACATCTGGCGTTGTTTACGGAGTGCTCGGAAATGTTGGATACGACAACAAGAGCCGTGTAAACACTTTTGCACATGTGAACTATACGAAGGAACAAGACCGTTTGGGCGTACTGCTTTGTATCAACGGAACCGGTATTCTAAATGCCTGGACAAAGCGCAATGTTGCTCCGGAAGGAATTTCATATTCTGATATGAACGACATTGCTGCGGAAATCCCTATCGGAAGCGAGGGACTCTCTGTAATTCCTTTCGGAAACGGGGCCGAACGTGTTTTGGAAAACAAAGAAACAGGATGTTCTATTCAGGGTATTAATTTCAACAAGCACACAAAGGCACACATAATCAGAGCCGCTCAGGAGGGCATCGTGTTCAGCTTCTGCTATGGTATGGAGATTATGAGGATGATGGGAATGGACATCAGGAAGATTCATGCCGGAAGAGCGAACATGTTCTTGAGCAAATTGTTCCGCAATACGTTAGCCGGAGTGAGTGGGGCGCAGATAGAATTGTATGAAACGGATGGCAGTGTGGGAGCTGCCAAAGGAGCTGGCATCGGACTTGGCTATTACAAGGACAACAACGAAGCATTTGCTTCGCTTGAGAAACTTGAAGTTATTGAGCCTGACGAAACCAAGCGTGCCCAATATCTTGAAGCTTATGCCGTTTGGAAAGAAAGGCTGCAGCAGATGGTTAAGGGATATTGACAAAATGCTTGCATGAAGATATTATCTTATACAAAGACAGTGAAGCCTGTCTGAAGCAAAAAAACGAGGCGTGTCTTGTTCAGGCACGCCTCGTTATCTTTCATTGAAGTCTGATTTTTCTTTTCGATAAAACGATTTTATAAATTAGCCGTTTTACTTTCCGAAAATCTGAACACTTGCTCCCTCGTCAGTATCGTGTTTTTCGCTTCTGTCCAAAAGATACTGCAAGAACATCTGCAGGGCATGTGTCGTAGCCTTAGCCAGATTTATGTCTCTGCCATAGTCCTTTTCAAGTTTCATTGTTACTATATCATCATTGTTGCCACAAGCGAGCCATATAGTTCCTACCGGAATGTCGCTTGTGCCTCCGCCAGGACCGGCAAAACCCGTAGCCGAAATGGCATAATCCACATTCAAAGCTTTTATTGCACCCCTTACCATTTCTTTTGCAACTTCTTCGCATACGGCAGTTTTCTCTTCAAGAAGTTCGTGGCTTATCCCCAGAAGATTCTCTTTAATCTCGTTAGTGTAAGATATAATGCCACCCTTGAAATAATTTGAAGCTCCGGGCATGGCAATAATAGCCTCGGCTATGCGTCCGCCGGTACAACTTTCTGCTGTACCCATGGTTTTACCGTTCTCCCATATAAGCTGACTTATTTCTCTGCTTAAAATTTTGTTTTCGAATCCCATATTTTTAGTTTTATTTAAATGTAACTTTTGAAAATGCCGGAGCATCAATCGGACAAAAGTCTTTGTCCTTGTATTTGAAATATCCTGTAATGGCTATCATTGCAGCATTGTCTGTAGTGTAGCTGAATTTCGGAATGTAGATGTTCCAGTGATATTTCTTTTCGTGTTCTCTGAATGCATTTCTCAATCCGTTGTTTGCACTCACACCACCGGCAACGGCAACATGCTTGATTCCCGTTTGCTTGACGGCAAGACGCAGCTTTTTCATCAGAATGTCCACGATAGTATGTTCAAGACTTGCAGCGAGGTCTTCCTTGTGATGCTCGATAAAGTCCGGGTCGTCTTTTATCCACTCTCTGAGACTATAGAGAAAAGAAGTCTTCAGTCCGCTGAAACTATAGTCAAGCCCCTTGATATGAGGTTCAGAAAATTTATATGCCAGGGGGTTACCCTTTCTGGCCAGTCTGTCGATTATCGGTCCGCCGGGATATCCCAATCCCATCACTTTCGAACATTTGTCTATTGCTTCGCCGGCAGCATCGTCGATGGTCTGCCCCAAGAGTTGCATGTCGTTATAGGCATTTACTTTCACAATTTGAGAGTTTCCTCCGCTCACAAGCAGACAGATGAAAGGCAGTGGAGGAGCAGAATTGTCGTCGTCACTCTCCTTGATGAAATGAGCCATTACGTGTCCCTGAAGATGGTTCACGTCGATGAGCGGAATGCCGAGCGAGCGTGCAAAGCCTTTGGCAAAACTTACTCCAACAAGCAACGACCCCATCAGTCCCGGACCTCTTGTGAATGCAACAGCCGACAGCATTTCCTTGGTTATTCCGGCACGTTTTATAGCCTGGTCCACAACTGGCACTACATTTTGTTGGTGTGCCCTTGAAGCAAGTTCAGGCACAACGCCCCCGTAAGCCATATGAACATCCTGCGATGCAGTAACATTGCTCAGAAGAACGCCGTTTTTCAGAACAGCAGCTGAGGTATCATCACAGCTGCTCTCTATTCCTAAGATATAAATATCTTTTTGTTCCATTGTATTATTCTGTTAGAATTTCCACACCATGCTCAGTCATCAGGAATGTATGTTCCCATTGTGCGCTCGGCTTCTCGTCGCCGGTGATAACTTCCCAGCCGTATTTGTCGTCGGCATCGATAAACACCTTCCACGTGCCCATATTCACCATAGGTTCGATTGTGAACACCATGCCCGGAACTATAAGCATTCCCGTACCTTTATGTCCATAATGCAATACTTCCGGGTCTTCATGGAATTTCAGTCCCACTCCGTGCCCGCACAGGTCTCTTACTATGCCGTAATGGTATTTGTCAGCGTGTTTCTGTATTGCGTGGCCTATATCTCCAACGAAGCAATAGGGTTTTGCCGCCTCTGCTCCGATTTCAAGACATTCCTTTGCCACGCGAACCAGCTGCTCCTTTTCGGGAGTAGTCTTTCCTATGATAAACATTCTTGAAGCGTCAGCATAATAGCCGTCGAGAATAGTGGTAAAGTCCACATTCACGATGTCGCCCTCCTGCAACACATCTTCCTCCTTAGGTATTCCGTGGCACACCACTTCGTTTATGCTTGTGCAAACGCTTTTCGGAAATCCTTCATAATTAAGACACGCTGGAATTGCACCATGCGCCACGCAATAGTCATAGCATATTTTATCAATCTCGAGTGTGTTCATTCCTGCATGTATCTGCTTTGCCACTTCGTCGAGTACACCAGTGTTCACCACTCCGCTCTTGCGTATGCCTTCTATCTGTTCTGGGGTTTTAATGAGATCTCTTGTTGGTACGAGTTTTCCCTTGTTCTCCCAATACATCACTTTTTTGTCTAATTCTGTGGGCTCTTGTCCTGACAGACAATGCCACCTTCTTTTCTTCTTAAACATAATATGATATTTTATTTCATTATCCCATATTCAGGATTTACTTTTCGTTTGTTTCAAGAATAGACGTCAAGTCATCTGTCCAGTCTTTACCGTTCACGGGGCAGAATGTATGCAGTCCGAACTCTCTTCCTATGGCAACGTTTTTTTCACCGTCATCAACAAATAGGGTTTCTTCCGGATTTATTTTCTCTTTCCGGATTATTTCCATGAACATCCTTCTGTCTGGTTTCATCAGTTTCATCTTGTAGCTCATATACAGAGCATCAAAGAAATCGGCAATACTGCGTCCGTCGCCCGAGAAATCCTTGCTCATTCCCCAGTCCATCATAAATGGATTGGTGTTTGATATGAGTATAAGCCTGTATCCGTCATGTCGCAACTTGTCGAGCATCTGTATGTTTCTTTTTGGCACTTCCTTAGTGTATCCGCGCCATGCGTATTTACAGTCTTCAAAAGTAAGCTTTCTGCCCACAAGCAGTCCGAGCTCCCGGATAAAGTCGTCTGCCGAAATCTTTCCCTCTTCCAGTTCGCCAAAGATTCCGCTTTGTGTATATGGGTCAAGTCTTTGGGCAGCGTCTTTCAGTCCTATCTCCCCGAATCTCTTCACGGCATTTGGCTGGTCGATTGTCATAATCACCCCTCCGAGGTCAAACAAGATATTCTTTATCTTCATATCAGTATCTTTTTATTGCCCTGTCCATTTCGCGTCTGTCTTCTTTCTCTTTCAGAGTCTGTCTCTTGTCAAACTCCTTCTTTCCCTTGGCCAAGGCAATGTCGAGTTTTGCCCTTCCATGGTCGTCGATAAAGAGTAGGGTAGGGACAATGGTGAAGCCCACCTGTTTGGTGGCGTCCTGCAGATTTCTTATTTCTCTTTTGTTTAAAAGAAGTTTGCGGTCGCGCTTACTTTCGTGATTGTTGTACGACCCGTAGAAATATGGTGAGATGTTCATTCCCTTCACCCATATTTCTCCATTGTTTATATAGCAGAACGTATCCACGAGCGAAGCTTTTCCCATGCGTATGGATTTTATCTCAGTTCCCGTCAGCACGATGCCGGCGGTAAAGGTGTCAACAAAGAAGTATTCGAAAGAGGCCTTCTTGTTGCGTATATTGACGGGACTTTTTTTTCTCAGCAGTTCTTGTTCCTTGTTCATAATTTTTTTATTTCTCCACTTTTGCAAAGTTCTCAATATGGCCGTCGATATAATGTGCTACGTCTGCGGTCCATTCTTCTTCGTTTTCCACGAAACTGTCATCGAAGTCATCAAAAGCCGGATATTTCTCGAATAGCGACATAAATTCCTCGTCGCTGCAGTCTTTTGCAATATCGTCGCCGTATTCCTTATAGAGTTTCCTTGCGTTGTAAATGAGTTTCGACAAATCTCTCAGTCCCCATTCCTTCATCATTTTTGCAAAGGGGTTGTCGAATATAAATCCGCCGTATCCGTTGTGTATGAGTTGCACGAAACCTCCGTCCATCACCTCGTCCCTTAACCAAACGTATGCAACGAGCGTTATCTGATCGGTTGAAAGGCTATTCATGTTTTGGGCATCCAGACTTCCGCCAACGCTTTGCAACACTGCATCGTAAAACAGTTTTACGAAGGCATCCATTCCATCATTTGCAGCCTTGATTATATTTTTTTCTTTTACGATAATTTCCATTTTCTTTATTTTTAATGCAAAGATAATGCAAATCGAGAGCAATACAAGCCAAACTTGTTTGGGTTTATTGTCGAGATGCCGCTTATCTTATGCAAAGATACTCAAAATTCCTCTTATATATTTGAATATACCTTGTTTTTTTTGTTCCGCACATTGTTAAATAGAACGTTAGAAACGGAAAAATCCTTGCGGTCGGCAGATATTACTGCTGTCCTGCAAGGATTCGTGCTTGTTTTGCGTGGTAAAAATGGTGATGCTTCGTAACAGAAACATCAGTAATTTTTACCCCAAGTATTTCACGAGAATCTTGGCATTTCCGCTGTCGCGCAACTTAGCTATACTCTTCTCTCGTATCTGTCTCACGCGCTCACGTGTAAGACCGAGCTGGTCGCCAATTTCCTCAAGTCCCTTTTCCTGACATCCTATACCAAAACATTCGCGAATGATGGTAATCTCTCTGTCTTTCAGCACTTTGCTCAATACGGAATTAAGTTCCAAAGCCATAGACTCATGATCCACGGCACGGTCTGTCCTGCTGTCATCTCCACTTGGCATTACGTCGAGCATACAATTGTCTTCGCCGTCCTGGAAAGGTGCGTCGATACTCACATGATGCCCGTCGGCAGCCAAAGACTGACCAATTTTCTCCTCGTCGATGTTTGTAGCTTCCGAAAGTTCCGAAACAGACGGGTGACGCTGGTTTTCCTGTTCAAATTTGTTTATCTCGTGGTTGATTTTGTTGAGCGAGCCCACCTGGTTCAGCGGCAGTCTTACAATACGACTTTGCTCTGCGATAGCCTGAAGAATGCTTTGGCGAATCCACCACACGGCATACGAAATGAACTTAAAGCCTCGTGTTTCGTCAAATTTCTGTGCAGCTTTTATCAGTCCGATGTTTCCTTCATCTATAAGGTCGGTCAGAGTAAGTCCCTGGTGCTGGTATTGCTTGGCTACAGACACGACAAACCTCAAGTTGGCAGTAACCAGTTTATCCTTTGCACGCTCTCCCTCTCTACCTCCTTTTTTGATTTTCTGTGCAAGTTCAATTTCCTCATCGATTGAAATCAGCGGTGCACGTCCAATCTCAACAAGGTATTTGTCGAGTGCTTCACTTGAACGGTTTGTAATACTCTTTTGGATTTTTAATTGTCTCATTCCTGATAATTTCTTTTTTACCTTATAAACTACTGATTATTAACGTCTTACGTGTTTTTATTTCAAAAAACCTTGCAAAGGTACAATTTTTTTCGTTACATGTCAATAACTTTAACTTTTTTTTGAATATAAAGTTTTATACCTTGGACGAAGTTACATAAAATTAGGTTCATCCTATTGGGAGATATTATCTGAAGAAATCTCCTTGCAAACTTTTTAGTTGAAAACCTTCCCCCGATAAACCTACAATACAAAGGAAATCAACATCATATAACGAATCTATTTCTCCTACTTCATAAATTCAAGAAAATCTTGGTGTCATAAATTATAATTTTAGAATGGTAAACGGTATTGTCTTCATTAACTCCCCTTTCCCACAAGAACCGGTCGCCATAAGAGAGTTTCAGTCTTTTCTCCACCTGCATCAGTCCGATGCCGTGCCCGCTTCTGTCCGACTGCTCCTTAGGGTGGTTAGAATTCTCTATATAACATTCGATGTGCTCCTCGTCAGCCCTCACCGTGATGTTGATAAAACTCCTCCCCGTGGCAGCAATGCCGTGCTTAAAGGCATTTTCGATAAGCGAGATGAAGATAAGCGGAGCGATACGGATTTCAGAGTTTT
>CAKQDG010000050.1 GCA_934219025.1 uncultured Prevotella sp.
AGATGCTCGTGCAGTCGCATGCCGGATTCCTGCATGTTCTCCCGGCTCTGCCTACAGAATGGAAGGCTGGCGGCGAAGTGAAAGGACTGCGCTCTCGCGGAGGCTTCGTCGTTACGGATATGAAATGGGTAGACGGCAATATCGTGAAACTCACCATAAAGTCTACCGTTGGCGGCAACCTTCGTCTGCGCACGACAACTCCGCTCACTCTTTCAGGCGGCGTAGCCCTTGCTAATGCCACAGGCAGCAACACAAACCCGCTGATGCAGCCTTACGGCACACCAGACCCGATAGTGAAGGATATGTCGAAGATTCCAGCTACAAAGCTTGCCGACACTTATCTCTATGACATTCCAACACAGGCTGGCGAGGAAATAATGCTTGTGGGCGGTACGACAGGCATCGTAACAATAGCAAATCCAACAGACAATATCATATCAGACAATGCCATATACAATCTCAACGGACAGCGCGTTGGCGATAACTATCATGGCATCGTGGTAACAAAGGGTAGGAAATTCGTAAAATAACACACCCTGATATATTGAATGGCAAACAGATAAATAAAAAAGAATGTCTCAGTAGCAAAAAGACTGAGACATTCTTTTTTTCGCTTCACTTACCGCTCATTCCGTTTCTCATTTCCGATGGAGTAACGCCCGTGGCTTTCTTGAAACATCGGCTGAAATACTTAGGATCGGAGAAACCGCATCGGTAAGCAATCTCCGAAACATTAAGATTTGTGTCGACCTTGAGCATTTGCCGTGCAGCATCTATTCTGCTTTCAAGAATAAAGTTGTTTGGCGTACAGTCAAGTTCTTTCTTCATCATGACATACAGAGCAGAACGGCTCATACACATCTCCTTAGCTATAGCATCCACATTGAAATCCGCATCTGCCAGATGTTCTCTCACAAGTTCTTCCACCTTTGACTTGAATGCAGAAATCTCGATGGAACCGTCGTTTTTTGCATCTTCAGCATTGCTGTCGCTTGAAATCATGTCGCCAAGTCTCACCTTAATATATTCAAGGCTCTCGCCTTTCGACAGTTTCAGTTTCTTTATCTCATTCTCCAGCCGTCGTGTGTAACTGTATGTTTTAAACACGATGAAAACGGCAAAAATCAAGAGCCCTCCGTAAATCATCCATGCCACGGGTCGCTCGTTGAAATATGGTGTGCGGTTTATCATTACAGATGCGGCATTGTCTCTCCATATACCGTCGCCGTTGGTTGATTTCACTATGAGCCGGAAGGTTCCTGCCGGAATATTTGTCAGGTTGATGTGGTTTTCCGTGGTATACATCCAACGGCTGTCCACTCCCTCAAGCATATAGGCATATTGTATCGGCTCATTCTTGTTGTAGTCGAGGGCGGCAAACGATATGCTCAGGTTTTTCTCCTCGGGAGAGAGATTGATTTCCGACGAAGCATCGAAGAAAATCTTCGGCGTGAAATTGCTTTTTGTCATTGTTTTATCACTGATGGCAAGTAGTCCTTGTGTCGTACCGAATAATGTTGTCCCCTTTGCCTTGTCGTATAGCGGTCTAACTTCAGAGAATGAGAATCCGTCGGCAAAGAACGTTTCAGAGAAGTTTGTGAATGTTCTGTTCTTCGGATTATATTTCATCAGACAATGTTCCGACACGAGCCATATCATGCCATTCTTGTCTTCACACATATTGAGCACCACATCCGAAGCCATGCCATTGTCGGTGGTAAGAGCGATGAAACCGATGTTTTTTGTTGCTGCCGCCCCGTTTCTTATTATATTCAGTCCGCCGCCATAGGTTGCCGCATATATCGTTCCGTCCGTTCCTTGCAGCAGCGCCATCACCTGGTTGTTGCTTATGGCTCTGATGTTGTCGGGTATGCGCTTGTACTGACTGAATACCATTTGCCGGAGCTGATTATTTATAGTGGAAGCAAGCAAACCGCTGTTGGTGGCAAGCAACAGTGATCCGTCTTTACAAATGAGCATGTCATGCACGAATCTCCCTTCAGCAGGATATTTCGGCATTGAATTGTCGCAGTTTGCAAATATTGGGCTATCGGCTGTAGGATTCTCTATGATATTCAGTCCGCCGCCGTATGTTCCTAAAAGAATTCTGCCATAGCGATCTTCGCCTATGGCATAGATGCTGTTGCAGTTTATGCCGTGGCGACCGGTGCCTTTCGTAAAAGATTTCACGGTGAAACCGCCGTTTTTTGCTTTTGTCAGCCGAAACAGTCCGCTGGGCTTTGTGCCAATCCAAAGTATTCCGCGCGAGTCTTGGAACATTGAATACACATTGGCACCAAACCTGACGGGAGTCTTTACAACACTACCGTTTCCGGAAAGATAGCCAACAGCCTTGTTGGTTGGAGAAAAAAGTCTAACGAATCCGTTTTTGTCGGCAACGAAAAGAATTCCCTCCTTGTCGCGGAATATCGTGCGGATGAACTCCTCCCCGTCATTGCCGATTTTTTGCGGGCATACCTTGTTTCTTGTGAACGACAATCTGTCGAGCCCCCGGTGGGTGTATATCCAAAAGCCGTTCTGTCTGTCCTTAAACAATATTCGTGTTTCCACTCCATGATATTCGGGTAAAGACTCTACACACTGCCTTTGCTGCAGCGTAGGGCGGAAACGGTCGCCAGAGTCTTGTTTTTTTCCTCTTACGGCAATGAATTTCTTTTCATTTACATCAAACAGATAGAAGCCGTCGGGACATTTGCACAGGATATTGCCGTCTGCCGTTTCGCGTATAAAGAGAATGCGGTTTGAAACAAGCGGACAGTTGTCACCCTGTCTTGCCTTGAAATTCAGAAAGGTATATCCGTCGTAGCGGCTCAGTCCGTTCCACGAGCTTATCCATATATATCCTTTCTTATCCTGTGTCACGCATGTTATGGTACTTTGCGGCAGTCCGTCGCTTTCCGTAAAGCGTTGTATGTGTGGCGAGGCAACTGCAGAAACTGCGACTGCCAGAAGCGGCAAAACAATTATACAGATATTTTTAAGAATCTTCATAGGTCAGTTTCAACATATATTTTGCAATAATTATGCAAAGATAATGCAAATAGAACGGAGAGCGAAATGATTTCGTTCATTTCTTATGGCAAAACAGACGTTAAGAAATTAAAAGACTGACATATAAGCAAGAAAGGCTATGGAGACATCAGATTGCCCAACCATAGCCTTTCAGCTTTATTTCGCCGTTTCCTAATATTTATTTATCTTGCAATTTTCCAAGTCTTGTTGCCTTGTTTCACGACGACGATGCCTTTGTATCCTGCGATTTTGTCGAGGCGACGGCCGTCGATAGTGAAGAATTCAAAGTCGCAGGCGTCAGAACGCTTCACATTGTCGGCTTTTGCATTGTCGATGGCAGTGGTAAAGCGTTTTCCCATGAGATACATCGAGAAGATTTCCCATGTGGATGCGTTATCGGCAGTGCTCTTGTAGTGGAACGCCAACTGTATCTTCTTGCCGGCAAAGTCGGTGAGCGAGATGTTGTCGGCCGAAACTCTGTTCCAGTTTGTTCCCTCTGGCCATGTTATGCGGTCGAAGATAGAAGTAGTCTGTCCGTCGCAGCGCACCTCCACGCCCACGCAGTCGGTTATATTGTCGGTTCTGAGATAGTTCAGCGCGTGTGTCATCGACATTGTTGCCGAAGAATAGTTTGTCAGGTCTATCACCGGCGACACGAGATAAGACTCGGTGGCATTAGCCTTGCCCGAATATCCCGTAGCCTTCCATCCGTATGTGGCATCGTTCTGCCATACGTATGAGAACGGGTTTACCACATCCTCCACTGTGAAACCGCAAGCATCGCCCTTGAAATTCCATTTATATATGAGTTCTTCCACATCGCCCGGATTTACCGGTGTGTCGTCGCCCGAGTATCTGTCGGTGCAGACGGTGTTGCTTGGGTCGAAGGCGCGGTTGATGCTGTCGCCCCAGATGTATTCCATAAGGTTAGGGAAATCCACAAACGGGTTGCGGTTGCCCTGAATCTTGCTCACGGCATTGTTGCGAGTAATCTCGAGTTGCGTGGGTTTGTCAGCCTTTGCCCACTGGATGAAAAGCTTGTATGCCCATTCCTGCAGAGTGGGATAGTTGCCCTGTTCAAGAATCTGCTTGGCAGCCGATCCGATCCATGTAAAGTTCTGGTAGCATGTAGCCATATACATGTAGCCGCGGGCGAAGTCGCCTTTCCACTCGTCGCCCGGCTCCCAGTAGTTCTGTCCGTCGCTGCCCTTTCCCACTTTGGTCATGCCGTTGTCTGCAATATTTGCGTTTTCCACCTTCCCCATCGGGTAGTTGCTCTTTTTGGTGTTAATTCCGCTCTCGCACGGCATAAGGTTGTAGAGGTCGCAATATGCCTGGTTTTCGGCACCTCCCCACCAGCTTTTGGGGAAGGAGTGCTCTATGTTCATTCCTGAGCCGGCTTTGCCTTGCGAGGTGCTCTTCACCCACGCGCTCTCAGGAGAGTAGCGGTCGATGAAACGTCCGTCGCTGGTGCGGTCGGTGAGCCAGAAGCCCCACCATGTGTTGTTGTTTCCCGAGCCGTAGCTCAACACTTTGGCATCTTTGATAATCTCGTAGACGGCATTTTTCAGTGCCGCCCCGTTTTTGCCTTTCAGCGAATCGTAGTAGCCTTCGGGGATTTGAGTCCGGTTGGTGTTGCTTTGTGCCAGGAGGTTAATGCTGCTGCAAACCGCGAGCATACAGACAATAATCCTGCTAAATAAGTTTTTCTCCATAGTTTTATGTATTATTATTTGTCTTCGCCTGTGCGAAATGCCAAAAAAAACATTTCAGTCCGCCCCATTTTTCTGTTGAATATGGAGCGGACTGCAAATATACTAACCTTTTTTATACGTTCAAAGTCTTTTGTGTTATAATTCTCTTACATTGCCACGATATGGGATAAAACTACAAATTTCTCCCCCTATCTCGTTCTCTGCATAAACTCCTCAAACTGCTCCTTGTATCCGTTGAACACGTTGATGTCCACCTCGCCGTGTATGCCGCGCACCCGTCCGTATGGCGTCAGCTGCCAGAAGGCAAGGCGAATGTCGGGGCGATACTGCCCGTAGCGGGCAATCCAGATGGGGTAATTCTCCTTTATGTCGGGAGCCAGTGGCAGATATTTGTTCACGAAGCCCTGACCTACATAGAGCACGGGCTTCATCCCCGTGGCACGATGCACGATGCGGAGCCATGTTCTCACCTTACTGAACATTCCGCCTACGCCGCCCATCTGTGCCACTTGCTTCTTGTCTGGCTCAAGGTCGAGCACCGGTGGCAGGTCGCCGCTGCCAAAGCGAGAGTGTTTCAGGAAGAAGTATGCCTGCTGCGCGGCGCTGCTCCTTGCCGAGAAGAAATGGTAGGCTCCGGTTTTGAATCCGTGTGCCCGCGACTGGCGGTAGTCGGCATGGAAGTATTTGTTTCTTACCGTTGTTCCTTCGGTGGATTTTATATATATAAAGGAGATGCGGTAGTCCACGCTGCCGCCGTTTGCTGCCCCGAGATATGCAATGCGCAGTCTTGACCAGTCGATGCCGTATTTCTTGCGCCCAATCTCGTGCTGATATTTAGAGAGGTCGATGCCGTAGATGCGGTCGGAGGCATGTAGCATGCGCTCACCGCGATAGCGGTCGGAGCGCCAGTCGCCGGCTTTCACTTTTCCGCTCTCTGCCACTCCGCATCCAAAGCCGTTGCGCCGGTCGGCAGTCCATTGTCCGGTGTAGAAGGAGCCGTCTGCTGCCGTCCATGTGCCGTGGCCTTCGGCAAGGAGCTGCCGGCTGAACTCTCCGTGGTATGTGCCGAGAGAGTCGCGCCGTGTTCCGCTCACGATAGTGTCGGCATGCCATAGGGCCGTAATCCGTCTGCCGAGCGAGTCGGTTATCGTTCCGTATCCGTCGCGCTTCCCGTTTTTCCATTCACCGCAGTACACGGTGCTGTCGCCCAGGCTCAACACGCCGTAGCCATTGCGCTTTCCGTTCAGCATTTCGCCGCGATAGCAGTATTCGCCACTGTATGTGGTAGTGGTGTCAGTTTCTCCGCTGCTACACGAAACAAGGGCGAAGATAGATAGCATATAAAATAAAGCAACACGTATTTTTTTCATCTCATTATCCCTCCGTTGTGGTTTATTCCGATGAAGTATCCGTTGCGGTTAAACAGCGGGGCGCCTTCCGGGGCGAGCAGTTCGGGTATGTCGTGAGTTTCCGTTGATGTGGCCCTTCCCCGGAACACGTTGGGCTTTTGTGTTGCAGCCTTCTCCGAGCATCCGTTGTTAAGGCCGAAGATTCCGGCAGCGGTTATGCTGTCTCCCTTTTCGGGAATGAGCACGAAGTATCTTTTTATCTGATATATGCTGCAGGCATCCTCCGGCATGAACCCGTCGCAGGTTTTGAGAACCATTGTTCCCTTTGCCCATTTTTTCGTCTCGTTGGCAATCTCCTGGCAACTTATCTTGCCTGTCTTGTTTTTTGTTGTGGGATACAGCAGTGTGTAGTATCTGTTTTTCCTTATTTTCAGCCCCTTTCCGCCTTTCAACCGCTCAAGAATCTCTATGCCGCGCTCCAGTCTTTCGCGGTTTTTCCGGTTGTTTTCGGCATAGTCTGCCATGGTGTTGTATCCCTCGTCTTTCACACTGTGGGTGTTTAGATAATATTCAAGTTCGTCCTGTTTTTTCCTTTCTTTCTTCACAGTTTCCCTTGCCTTGGCGAGCGTTTTTTCTATTGTCGCGCCGATATTGGCATTGGCGGCGGCAAGCATGTCTTTTTCGCCGTAGAAGGGGTCTACGGTGAGTATCCGTCCGCCACACGACGGCATGAATGTCCATCTGTTTATCCAGCATCCGCACACCATCGCCTTGCGCTCCGTGTCGCTGTCCACCTGTTCTTTCACTATGTCGAGCGTGGTGTCGTTAGTTATGTCGTTGCACACAGCCACTACCTTGCCGCTGCGCGTGATTTCGTAGTATTCCCTACATTCTATCAGCGTTACGCTGCGCCTCATCCTGTCGTAATTGGCCGGCAGGAGCGAAGGCACGACTATAAAGGCTATCGCAGCCAGTACAACTGCCGTAACAGCCAGCAGAATTATCTTTTTCCGCGTCAGTTTCGTTTTCATATTTGTTTTCCTCTGCCTTTTGTATTGTTCTCAGTCTCATCTTCCGAGCTTACAGAGATTCGTTGTCTCCTATTCTTGAAGATAAGCCTGTACTTATTAGAATTGCAAAGATAAACATATTCGCCGACACCTGTCAATTAAAATGAGTTAAATATCTAATGAGCCATAAAAGAGTGTTCTATTTGTCGCTTTTATGCATATATACAAAGCCGTTAAGGATAAAAATACATCCGCAACGAGCAATACAGTTCACAAAGCACTGATTATCAGTAATTAATCCACAACACAAAACTGTATACGTTTTATGGAGCATCGCTTTTCACGAAAAGAAGCAATGCTTTTCGGGGAGAGAAGCATTGCTTTGCTCCCGAAGAAGCATTGCTTCTTTAAAAGGTATGTCTCAACGGAGTGTTCTTTTTTTCTTATTCTGCATATTTTCCAACAGTCATCATTTTTCTGCATTTCCTTCGTATCTCATGCAGAACACCGCCATCAACACGGCTGCCACGAGGGCCATCGGCATGCCCACGAGGGCTGCATACCTGTCGGCAAGACCGGCGGCAATGGGCAGTCCGCCAAGAAAGGCTCCCACGGCGTTGCCCATGTTGAACGCCATCTGGATGCATGCTCCGCCAAGCATCTCGCCGCCGGGGGCATGCTTCAGGATGAGATACTGCTGCGGACTGCTCATGGCAAACATGAAGAGTACGGAGAGCACCGTGAACAGAGCGGCAAGGATGCTGAACCGCGCAAGGAGGAACACCGAAACGAGCGACACGGCGGCAAATAGCAGCATCACCGTTGCCACGCGCCCCGGCGTGTAGCGGTCGCTGAGTTTGCCGCTCATCAGATTGCCCACCACCATACCGAAGCCGGCAAGGATCATCATCACCGACATGTATTCGTGGGGGATGCCGCTGTCGCGCGTAAGTATCGGCGTAACATAGCTATAGAAGCAGAACACGCCACCATTGCCGAGCATCGTGGCAAAGAGGATGAGCCATGGCGCTCCGCTCTTCAGAAAACGGAACTGCCCCTTATACCCGTTGCTCGGCGTTGCCTCCATCCGGGGCACCCACTTCCATATATAATATATCACGAGCAGGGAATAGAAAAGCACCACGACAAACGGCATGCGCCACGAGATATGGGCACTGAGGGCGGTTTCGAGCGGCACGCCAAGGAGGTTTGCCACCGTCATGCCGGCTATCATGATAGACACGGCTCCCGTCTGGTGGCCCTCGTCGGCAAGGCGCACGGCAACTATCGACGCCACTCCGAAATATGCCCCGTGGGGCAGACCGGAAATGAAGCGCGCCACAAGGAGCACGCCATAGCTCGGCGCCACGGCCGAGAGCAATGCTCCGGCAAACACCAGACACATAAGGAACAGCAGTATGCTCTTGGGGCGAAACTGTTTTGCCACGGCAAGCAGCGGCGCACCGCACGTTACGCCGATGGCATAGGCAGAAACAAGGTGGCCTGCCTGGGGAATGGTTATACTGAGGGCGGTGGCCACGTCGGCAAGAATGCCCATCATCACAAACTCTGTCATTCCCAATGCCAGAGTGCCGAAGGCAAGGGCTATCAGACTCTTTTTCATAAATGTTTATCCGCTTTTTATTCTATACAATCTTTCTACTGGGTGCAAAATTACAACAAACAAGGAAAACGGGAAAGGAATGACGGCAAAATTGCATAACTTTGCACTTGACAACTTTATGATTTATTTTCTGAAACAAAAAAAAGGAGTTTTTCATATGGACACAAGCAAATACGCAGCAGATGCCGTGGAACTGCTGAAAAGGCTCATCGCCACGCCGTCTACGAGCCGCGAAGAGGCTAAGGCTGCCGACATCATGCAGCTGGCGATGGAGGAATACGGACTTTATTGCCACCGCCAGGGGAACAACATCTGGAGTATCGCTCCTGGTTACAACAAGGAAAGGACTACAATTCTGCTTAATGCGCACATCGACACGGTGAAACCGGTGAAAACCTGGACGCGCAACCCGTTTTCGCCGGAGATTGAGGGCGACAGGCTCTATGGACTGGGGAGCAACGACTGTGGCGGCGGACTGGTGAGCTTGCTACAGGTGTTTCGCATATTATATAATAAGGAGAGGGACTTCAACCTCGTTTTTCTGGCTTCTGCCGAGGAGGAAGTGTCGGGGGCTGGAGGCATCAGTGCCGCACTGCCGCTGCTGCCGAAAATTGACTTTGCCATAGTGGGCGAGCCCACGGGCTTGCAGCCTGCCGTGGCGGAAAAGGGGCTGATGGTGCTCGACATAACGGCACGCGGAAAATCGGGCCACGCTGCCAGGGGCGAAGGGGTGAATGCCATTTACAGGGCTATCGACGATTTGTGCTGGCTGCGCTCCTACAGGTTCAAGAGGGTGAGCGAATTTCTTGGTCCTACGGTGATGAACGTTACGGTGATCAATGCCGGAACGCAACACAATGTTGTGCCCGACGAGTGCAGGATGGTGGTAGACGTGAGAACCAACGAGCTATACACCAACGAGGAGGTGTTCGACTTTATCCGCCGCCATCTCAGCAGCGAAGTCCGTGCGCGCTCCTTCCGTCTGCACTCCTCGGGCATATCCCTGGAACATCCTTTTGTGAAGAGATGCTTGCAGATGGGCATGAAGCCATTTGGCTCTCCCACCCTGTCAGACCAGGCGCTTATGCCTTTCAGCAGCATCAAGCTCGGACCGGGCGAATCGGCACGCTCCCACTCTGCCGACGAGTTCATAAAAATCAGTGAAATTGGCAACGCCATAGATATTTACCAGAAGTTGCTCGAATAAAAAAAGGAACTATCCTGGGTTCGAGCCTCACGGTCAGAATTCCAGAATTTGTTCCTATAACAATACTAAAGCTAAAAAATTATTATTAAATATATTTCAATTGGGTACAATAATCCCTCTTTATATTATCCTCGTCCTCTTATTGGAGAACAGGGACTAAGTCGTCTGCGCATCCGAAAACGCCTACAAACAGCTTTTGCCACTTCAATGTTTCAAAATCAAAATGATACTCCAACTTTCGGGAGGGTATCATCGCAAAATCAGAACAATTCAAAAATATAAGTTTTCCAATCAATAAAGTCCACTCAATAAAAAGCGTCCTTGATGTCAAATGTTCTTTACAAAAAGCAATTCCTACATAATGGAATAAATTCAGCCGTTTGGGGCATCCTCTTTTGAAATGACACCGCAAATATATGCATTTTTTCTTTTCAAGAAAAGAATTGTTCGTATTTTCTGACAAAAACGTCTTAATTATTAACAGACATTAACGGGGGGGGGTAAAAATGAGACATGTAAACATATTTTTAAGTTTATAATGCGTCTCATAACTTTATTTAGAGGTACTGTAATAAAAAAAGCCACATGAGCGTATTACACATGTGGCTTTTCATATACGAACAATCATTTTTTATCTTCCGAGCCATGCTTCCGGGTTCAGCTTGGCAAATCCCTTGCGGAGCTGGAACTGAAGGATATTGTCGGCACCCACAGTTCCAAGTGTCTGGCGAGTGCTCACGTGCTGTCCGCGATGAACGCTTACGGAGCGCAGGTTGCAATATACGGAAATATAGTTTCCGTGGCGCACCATCACCACCATACTGCCGCCAAAGCCGAACACCGCACTCACCTCACCGTTGAATATGGCGCGCGCGCACGCTCCAGAACCGCCCTGTATGTTTATGCCCTTGTTGTCGAGCTGCACGTTCTTCAGGCCCTCCACATTATATTGTCCAAAGTGGCTCACGATGCGGTAGCCGCCAGTGATAGGCATAGGCAGTCGGCCGCGGTTGCTCTCGAAGTTGCGGCTCAGTGCCATATCCTCGCTGCTCACAGTGGCTGCGGTTTCGTTTTCGCTCTTTGCCTTTGCCACTTCCTGTTCATGGCGCTTCTTGTCCACGGCGGCTTTGCGCTCGGCTGCCTCGCGGTCGGCTTCTGCCTTGCGGGCAGCCTGTTCTGCACGGGCCCTCGCCTCGGCATCACGCTTTTCGGCTGCTGCCTTGGCTGCCTCTGCCTTCAGTCGTGCCTCGCGCTCCTTGGCCTCCTGAACCCTACGGGCATTTTCCCTTGCCGCAGCCTCCGCCTCAGCTTTCTTGCGCGCAAGCTCTGCCTCACGCCGACGCTTTGCCTCGGCTGCTGCCGCAGCCTTTCGCTTTGCCTCCGCCTCGGCACGCGCCTTCGCCTTGGCAATCTCCTCGGCAATAAGCTTGTCTATCTGGGCATTGAGGGCGGCATTCTTCTTTTTCTGGTCGTCTATAATCACCTGGATGGTCTTCTGCTGCTTCTGCAGCGAGTTCACCATCTGCTGCTGCTCTGTCTGCTTGCCTTGCAACACGGCTTTCTCCTGTTCGCCCTTGTTCAGAAGGGTGTGTTTCTCGCCCTTCACGGTTTCCAGTTGCTTGTGCTTGCTGGTAATCTGGTTCTGTTTTGCTCTCACAAGCTCGCCCTGGGCTTTCTGATATGCAGCATACTCGCGCACAAAGCGCAAACGGCGGTACATCTGGGTCAGGCTCTTGGCGCTGAAGATAAACATCAGTTTGTCTTGAATTGTGCGTGTGCGGGCAAGATAGCGCATCGACTTTATATATTTTGCCTTGCGGTCGTCGAGTTGCTGTTCCAATGTGGCAAGCTGCGAACGAAGCAACGAGATATTGCCCTCGATATGATGAATATCTTTCTGTATGCCATCTATAGACTTCTGATGCTGGTCTATCTCGCTGTTTATGGCGAGCAAATCGCCAAGGCGCTTCTTCACGTCTGCCTTGTTGGCCTGAAGCAGGCGCTCCTGTTCCTTTATCTTCTTCTGCACAGCATTGCGCTGGTTCTGCAGTCCGCGTATCTCTGCTGTGGAATACGTCGCACCCTTTGCCTTGCGTTTACCCTTAGTCGCCGAAGCTTTTGTTTTAGCCTTATTTCTTCTCGCCGAAGCATTCCTTGCAGCCGATGTCTTGGAGGTTGCCGCAACCTTGGCCTTCTTTTTCGTCTGCGCTTCGGTATGCGAACATGGCAACGCCGAAAGCAACACGGCTGAAATAAATATTAGAAATTTGTTCATCTTAAAAGTCTATCTATTACTTCTTCAAAGTCTATCAATCACTTTTTCAAAGTTTATCTATCACATCATATTACCAAGTTTACCGAGTAGCGACTCCATTTTCACCTGTTTGTACTTCGATGAAACCGTGGTTTTTTCTTCCCAATCGCTGTCTGTTGATATAGTGCCGAGTTGCAGGCGCAGCATCATCTTGCTTGCGTTCTTCACCGCCTTTGTGCTCATCGTAAGGGTGATGTCGGTAGGGAATTGTTTTGTTCCGAGCTGTTTAAAGGCGGAATAGCTACAGTTCACAGATGTGTTGCCGCTATTTCCTCCGGCATAGGTGGCATTTAGCGAATTTACAAGAGCTGTTTTGCTGTCGGCGGTCCATACATAGTTCATCTTGCCTTTTGAAAGCACCACCTTGGTTTTTGGTGCTCCTGTGAGCTGCGCACGGAACTCTTTTAGCGATGAATCCGACAAATTTTGCGTGCCGGGAACAAAAAGATGGTTCCAGAACAGGGCCTGGAGAGCATAGAAATCAAGTCCGTTGTTTTTCAGAAAATCCACCTCAGAATATGCAGCCTTGACATATTCCTTGTGAATACGGTCAACAAAGAGCACGTAGTCTTTGGTAAATTCCAGTCGGCCAGCCTCCATAAGTCCAAACGGAGTGATTTGGATTCTTATCACCTTGTCCTTACGCATATGGAGCGAACCGCCCACCGAAAGGTCATTGCTGCCCGTATTGATAGTACACTTTATCTTCGACACTATATTCTGGGCATATACGGCATTGTCTGACACCTTTCTCAGAAAGTTCATCTGCTCAATGTTCGACACGGCAGCGTCTTCTTCTACTTTATTCTGCTTCTTTTCGTTGCTCGTGGCAAGAGAAGTGTTTTTTCCCCCTTCAGCAACAACTTTTTTCGTTCCGCAAGATGTTACGGCAACAAGAGACGCCGCAGCAATCAGAAGGAACAGTCCGTTTTTTAGTTTCATCATAATTTCTTGCTTTTCCTTACTCGTTTATATTATGGAAAATATTTCTTGTACTTGATTTTTCGGAGTATTGCCTTGGCATCGCCACCGGCATCGATGGCACGCTGCCAATAGTCTGTCGCCTTTGCCTTTTCGCCCAGCATTATATATATGTCGCCGGCATGTTCAAGATATATGTATTCTCCGGTGGAATCATTGGCTAATGCCTGTTCGATATAAATCTGAGCCTCGGCATAGCGTTTCTCCTGAAACAGAATCCAGGCATAGGTGTCGAGATATGTGGAATTGGCAGGCTCTGCCTTTATCGTTTTGTAGCTCATCTGCTCGGCTCTCGACAAATCTCCGCCATCCACGCTGATGAAATATGCATAGTTGTTCAAACACCCCACATTGTCTTCTTTCCACTGCAAGCAACTGTCATAGGCGGCATATGATTCGTCGATTTTGCCTTTTTGATGGAGTATGTCGCCGATATACGAATACATGTCTGAGACGAGAGCCGGTTCACTGCTGTCGGTTGCCTGTGCCACTCCTTTCTTAAACACGTCATAGGCTTTTTCGTCTTCATCCTTCTGAATATATGCAAAGCCGAGGAAATAATAAAACGCCATTTCATCGGGATTGTATTCCACTCCCGGTTTACTGATTTCAATGATTTCATCGTTGCTTATCTTTCCCCAAAGTGTTTGGAGGAGTTCCATTCTTGCACCCTTGTTGTCTGGAGATATTTCAAGAACGCGCTTTAGTCCGTTCACGATACTGTCTTCCGGCATTTTCTTCAATGCGAGGTAGGCAACATACATTTCTGCCAGGTCGGAGTTTTCCTGTTTTCCGCTCAACACTCTTTTGAAGAGCGATAGCACCTTAGTACTGTCTCCACCGTCAGACTCGTTGTTGGATATTATATTCCTTATTATCGAGACCTTGGTATCTGTTGTAGTGTGAGGATTAGCAAGTATGTCTTCCTCCATCTTTCTGGCGATGGAATCGAGGTTTTCTGCACGATAGTAGTCTATCATCGACAACTGAGCCTGTACATTCTGCGGATCTATTTTCTGAACTTTCTGCAAAATGTCGAGCGCCTTTTGCTTCTCTCCGTTCTGCAAGAACCAGTTGCTCATCATTATCTGATAAGACAGATCGTTGGGATACCGGTCAACAAAGTGCTTCAGCGTATTGTATTCTTCTTTCTTTTTTCCTTGCAAAGAATATATGTGCATCTTTGTGAGAACAGTTTTCTCGCTCTCGCCATCGGCACTTATCATCCGGTCCACGGTTTGAAGCATCTTGGGATAATTCTTTTCTTGACCATAAAGTGAGAGGAGTATGTCCAGCACTTCGGTTCTGTCCGGATATAAGGAGTATAGGTTTTCGTATGTCTTTATGGCATTGGCAAAGTCCTTGGTCGTGATATAGGTCATCGCAAGCTGCTCCTGGTAGGTGGAGTTCTGTGGCGAAAGTTCTGCAGCGCGCTTTATGTCTTCAATTGCCAGTGCCGTGGAATTCAGTTCTTTGTCGTATGATGACAACGCATAATACACTTCTGCTGCATCCGGGTCTATCTGCTTGCAATGCTGCAAAAGTTCGTATGCCACATCATAGTTTCCGAGGGCCTGCTGATTAGCCGCCTCGATATAAAAATAACGAAGACGGAGCTTAGTGTTATAATCCGTAGTGTCTGCCCCTTGCTTCTGCGCCATACCCTTTACCGGAGAGTTGTCTGCCACTTTCCGTGTGGTGGACTTCCCCGTACTGCATGCCGTAAGGAAAAGTGCACATACATATAACAATATTGCAAGACTCTTTCTGCTAATCATCATCAAAAATATATTCCTTAATTACAAGTTCTGTAATCTTATTCCACTCCCGTATGTCCGTAGCCACCTGCGCCGCGTTCTGTCTCGTCAAGTTCTTCAACTTCGATGAAATCGGCATTTTCGTGTTTTGCTATTACCATCTGGGCTATACGCTCGCCATCGTTCACAACGAAATCGGTATCCGAGAAATTCACGAGCAAGACCTTCACTTCGCCACGATAATCGGCGTCAATGGTTCCCGGAGTATTGAGCACTGTTATACCATGCTTCAATGCAAGTCCGCTTCTCGGCCTTACCTGTGCCTCATATCCGGCAGGCAGAGCCATATATAGTCCTGTAGGTATGAGCATGCGCTGCATAGGTTTCAAAACAATCTGCTCTTCTATATTGGCACGCAAATCCATGCCGGCACTCTGCGGTGTGGCGTATTCAGGCAACTGGTGATGCCCTCTGTTTATTATTCTAACTTTAATCATAACTGCAAAAATAACCATTTCTACACAAATAAGGGGCATATTGCACAATAAATTAGCTTTTTTCAACTATTATAATATGTTTACATGGGGTTTATTGCCGGTAATTCACAAATTATTAGTAACTTAGCACCCAAATTTTAAGAATGTTCCATTTTAACGGGAACAAAATCAATAAATATCATACATTTAATTTGAAGACATTTGAAGAACTTGGTGTCAGCGAAGAGATTCGCCGCGCCATCACAGAATTGGGCTTTGAG
>CAKQDG010000051.1 GCA_934219025.1 uncultured Prevotella sp.
TAATCTTACCTGTACCAGTGAAACGAAATCTCTTCTTTGCACCGGAGTTTGTCTTTACTTTTGGCATTTTTTTAAAATTTTAATTAGTTATTTATTATAGCGGTGGCAACGTATATACCAAGACGTTACGCACCTTTTTTCCTTTTTTTATTTCAGAGAGACTCTTAGTCTTTCTTCAGTTTTTTCAAAGCGTCTGCACCATTTTTTGCATTTGCAAAAAGACCGCCATTTGCCGGAACATCCTCTGCATTGTCTGCAGTCTCTGCTGCCTTGTTCTGTTCAGCCTTAGCCTCTGCCTCTCGACGCTCTCTATCCATCTTCTGCTGACTCTTTTTTGCTACACCAGCTTTTTTAGGCGACAAATAAAGGAACATCTTTTTTCCTTCAAGGGCAGGCATCTGCTCCACTTTTCCATATTCTTCAAGATCATTGGCAAAACGCAACAAAAGCACTTCGCCTTGTTCTTTGAAAAGTATTGAGCGACCACGGAAGAACACAAAAGCTCTCACCTTGTTTCCTTCTTCCAAGAATTCCTTGGCATGCTTCAGCTTGAAGTTATAATCGTGATCATCAGTCTGAGGTCCGAAACGGATTTCCTTAACCTCTTGCTTAACCTGTTTAGCTTTTAATTCTTTAGCACGTTTTTTCTGCTGATACAAGAATTTGCTATAGTCGATAATACGACAAACTGGAGGCTGGGCATTAGGCGAAATCTCTACCAAATCCACGCCTTTGTCTCTTGCTATATCAAGAGCTTGACGTGTAGGCATTACAGTTGAACCATCATCTCCCACAACTCGAACTTCCCTGACGCGAATCTGCTCGTTCACGCGGTACTGATTTTTCATTTTGTCATTCTTCATTCGGCTATTTTACGTTAAGCGGCTGCAAAGTTACGATTTTTTAATGGAACTTGCAAGATTATTCTTTTGTTTTTGAAGTATTACATGAATGTTTTTTGAAAGATTTAAGGTGTCGTGATATTTTTAAATAGTAAAAACAAAGGAAAAGTAGCTACTGACACGACATTGGATTTTCAATCAATGGTATATTTACAACAAAGCAACGCTTTATTGATGACAAAGCATTGCTTTAGATGTAGTATACCTATGCTGCACTATCGGTACCAAAATAGGATATTTTTTTGGTACTCCATGTTGGGCAAGAGAAACGATAAAGAATGAGAATAAAAAAATCCCCGCCACAAGAATGTGACGGGGACAAATTATCAAGTTGTTAAATTAACATCTCAATTATTTTGCGTTGTCGTTGAATGTAGCAACACGGTTGAACTCAACCTGCTCGAAGAGCTTGTCTGTTGCACCCATACCAGTAGCGGTAAGGCGGTCAGCAGAAATCTTGTACTTCTTAACAAGGATGTTCTTAACTGCCTCAGCACGAGCCTGAGAAAGCTTCTGGTTCAGCTCTGCGTTACCCTCTGGAGAAGCGTAACCCTTGATCTCAACCTTAGCGTCCTTGTGGTTCTTCATATACTGAGCGATGAGCTCGATGTTTGCAAGCTGTGAGTTGTCTACAGTAGACTTGCCCTGACGGAAGATAACTGTAGGCTGCAAGTTTGTAGCTGTCTCTGGCTTAACATACTTAGGAGTCTTGTTGCACTCGTCAAGAGCGTTCTGGAGGTCAGCGATACGCTTGTTCTTAGCAGCAAGCTCTGAATCCTTACCGTTCAGATCGTTGCGCAGGTCATTGATCTTAGCGTTCAAACCGTCGATCTCGGCCTGGTCGCGGAGCTGTGCGATAGTGAAGTTGTGTGTGCCGTTAGAGTTCTTGAACTTGTAAACAACACCTGCGTTGAGCTGGAAGTCTGCATAGTTAGCATCGTAGCGAACGCCCTTTCTTGCACCCTCAAGATTCCAAACTACAGATGGCTCAACATATACCTGCCATGCCTTAGCCTTGCCAAGATTGAAAGCGAAGTCAAGACCTGCCTTAGATGTAAGGAAATCAACTTTGTCAGCTGAATTCCATGTATTAGCATAGTAACGCTCGTGATCCTTGCCACCGAATACGTGACCCCAACCAAGACCGTAAACACCGCTAACCTCGAACAAACGTGGAGCGCCTTTGTAACCGCCGAACCAGTTGCTGAAGTTGATTGTTGCAATCAAAGAAGTGTTGATTGAGTTTACCAAAGTGTTTGTAACATTGCCAAACAAGTTATTGTTTGAACGACCTGCATGGTGAAGATCGCTGAAGTAAACGTTGCTTTCAGCAGCAAGTCCGAATACAGGAGTGAAGTAGCGACCTACGCGGATACCTGCATTAGGAGTGATATCCTTTGCCCAAGAACCGCCACAGCCAAGCTGTGAAGGATGAATACCTGTAGCGATACCACCGTTTACACCGATGTACCAGTTGTCAAAAGTTTTACTCTCAGTTACTGTCTGAGCTGATGCAGAAGCTGCTAATGCAGCAACAGCGCACAAAGTAAAAATTTTCTTCATGTTTTAAAATGTTTAAAAAATTATTTTTATTGACTTGTTTATATGTCTATTTTGAAAATTTGGCTGCAAAGTAATGAAAAAACTTTGTAACAACCAAATTTTTATTAACAAAATTAGTCTGTTAATGGAAGAATAAGAATATTTTACGCATCAAAAAGGACAATTACATATTTATTTATAGACAATAGAACAACGATTTTCTGTTTTTATCTTGTTTTAGAATTGTTTTTGCTACTTTTGCACCGATGAAAAGAATAATACTCATAACTGGTGGCCAACGGTCGGGCAAGAGCGTTTTTGCAGAAAGGCTTGCACTAAGTTTGTCTGACAACCCTGTGTATATAGCAACTGCCCATATTTGGGATGAAGAATTCAAGGCAAGGGTTGAAAAGCATAAGGAACGCAGAGGAAGTCAATGGCAAAATATTGAAGAAGAAAAAAAGCTTGGCTCTGTTACATTATATAATAAGGTGGCGGTTATTGATTGCCTCACGCTTTGGAGTACAAATTTCTATTTTGACGCAAGCAATGGCGAAAAGGATCCTGACATTGTCAAAGTGTTGAAAGAGTTGGAAGCAGAATTTGACAAATTCACAAGTCAGGAAGCAACATTCATCTTTGTGACCAACGAAATCGGAAGCGGAGGCGTTAGTGAAAATGCCGTACAACGCAAATTCACGGATTTGCTCGGTTGGCTTAACCAATATGTGGCATCTAAGGCCGACGACGTTTATCTGACGGTTAGCGGTATTCCTGTCAAGATAAAATAAGCATGCTACAGACAACAAGATTATAACGAACATACATTCAACATAACGACATGATAAAATTCAATATAGTCAAGCCGGAGGAGAACATAAAATCTGAAATACAAAAAAAGATTGACAATCTGAACAAGCCAAAAGGATCACTGGGAATGCTTGAAGATATAGCCCTCAAGATTTGCATGATACAACACACGACAAGTCCTTCATTGTCGCATCCATGCCATCTGCTACTTGGCGCAGACCATGGAATAGAAAAAGAAGGAGTGAGTTTGTCGCCAAGAGATGTAACATGGCAGCAGATGATAAATTTCACCCACGGCGGGGGAGGAGTGAACATGTTCTGCCGGCAACACGGATTTGACTTGAGAATTGTAGATTTGGGGGTAGACCACGACTTGTCTGAATATAAAGAAATAAGAAACATGAAGATAGCGTATGGCACCAAGGATTTCCTTTACGAAGATGCCATGACTGCGGAAGAAATGGAAATTGCCCTGCAAAATGGAGCAAAGCTCGCAGATGAATGTATTGAAGACGGATGCAACGTTCTTTGCATCGGCGAAATGGGTATTGCAAACACATCGCCGTCAAGCATTTGGCTGCACATTTTCGGTAAAGTGCCACTCGAAGAATGTATCGGAGCAGGCTCTGGCGTGGGAGGAGCTCAACTACAACACAAATTTGATGTTTTGAAAAAATCTGTTGAAAGGTATGCAAGACTATACGACACGGACGACGCATACTCCATCATACGCAACTTCGGAGGATTTGAAATGGTAGGCGCCATAGGAGCGATGCTGCGTGCAGCAGAGAAAAAAGTAACGATACTCGTAGATGGTTTTATTATGTCGGCATGTATGCTTGCTGCAAGCATACTATATCCGGAAGTGCTCCACTATGCCATTTTCGGGCACTGCGGTGATGAACACGCACATGCCCGGATGTTGTCGCTTATGAATGTAAAGCCGATATTAAGCCTTGGGCTCCGTCTGGGTGAAGGAACAGGGGCATTATGCGCCTACCCTATCATTGAGAGCAGCATAAGAATGATTAATGAAATGAACAACTTTGAAAATGCAAATATCACTAAATACTTCTAAATGGTGGAAAAATGCCTGGGCAGCACTTATATTCTTCACCCGGCTTCCTTTTTGGAGGATTTACCAACCGCCTAAGGAGGCATACAGGGCAGTTGTGGAATATTGGCCGCTGACTGGATGGCTCACGGGCGGAACTATGGCTGCAACACTTTATTTCGGTTCCATAATCATGCCGCAGTCCGTTGCCGTAATATCTGCGATTCTTATAAGAATTCTGATAACCGGTGCCCTGCATGAAGACGGACTGACTGATTTTATCGACGGTTTTGGTGGAGGCGGAAACAACCGCCAAAGGATTCTTGACATAATGAAGGACTCCAGAATTGGGACATACGGAGTACTCGGAATTGTATTCTATCTGCTACTGCTGTTTTATCTACTGTCCTCCTTGCCAGTACCTATTGCCACAATAACAATATTTGCTGCCGACCCATATGCGAAAATGATTGCAGGACAGATTATAGAGATGATGCCGTATGCACGAAACGAAGAAGACTCCAAGGCCAAGAACGTGTACCGGAAATTCAAGCTCGGAGCCGGTATCAGTCTCGCTTTCCAAGGACTACTGCCACTAAGTTTGTTTTTCTATTTCACCAAAGGAACTATCGACTGGCATCTGGTGGTATTCATCCCTTGTATAGTAATGTATATTCTATATATGCTGATTTGGAAGCGGTTAAGAGGATATACAGGAGACTGTTGCGGCGCATTGTTCCTTATTGTTGAGCTCTCGATGTATATAACAGTAGCCTTGCTGTGGTTCTCGCTTATACACTCAACAGACAGCGATACAAATCAGATTCTTTACAATTTATTATATAAACAGTAACGATAAAAAAATATGAATGTCACACTGATACGACACACAAGTGTAGATGTGCCCAAGGGCGTCTGCTACGGACAAACAGATGTACCTGTTGCCGCATCTTTTCCAGAAGAAGCTGAAAAGACGAAAAGAGCGCTTAACGACAAGTCTTTTGACATAGTATTCTCTTCACCACTAACGAGAGCCAGACTCTTGGCTGAATATTGCGGATACAATAACTATATCACAGACGACAGACTTCTTGAAATGAACATGGGCGACTGGGAGATGAAGCGCTATGACGACATCAAGGACGACAACCTGCAGAAATGGTATGATGACTACATGCATGTTGCAACAACCAATGGCGAAAGCTATCCGATGGTCTACAAACGTCTGGCGTCGTTTCTCGACGAACTAAAGACGAAAAACTACAAAAACGTTGCTATATTCGCACATTGCGGCATCTTGCTTTGTGCAGGCATCTATGGTGGACTTTTCCCCGAAGAAGGTTGTTTCAAGCATGCTGTAGACTACGGGGGGATAGAGGAGATAGTAATTTAAGAAATAAAGTGAAGAGTGAATACTCTTAACAGGTCTTATTCATAGAGAATTTTATTTTTCCCAAAAGTTACAGTTCGAGTAAAGAATTCTTCAAGGGGAGAAAAGACAAGGAAAGAAGATTGAAAAAAATATCAGGATAACAATTAAAGAAAAATGTTCAGACAATTAGCTATTATTATCGGGTGTCTTGCTGTGGGCGAGTTCATCGTATGGCTCACAGGAATAACAATTCCGTCAAGCATCCTTGGAATGTTGCTTCTAACTTTCTTGCTAAAGGTAAAAGTAATTAAATTGGAATGGGTGGAAACAATATCCAACTTTCTTGTAAAAAACATGGGATTTTTCTTCGTACCACCCGGTGTAGCCCTTATGCTATATTTTGATATTATCAAGGCGGAAATCGGGCCTATAGTGTTTGCGACAGCACTCAGCACGATACTCGTACTTGTCATTACGGGTTGGACCCACATTCTAACAAGGAAGGTAATAAAGATTATTAAAGAAAAGATTTAAAAGTATAATTAAAAAGGATTTAAAATGGATATTCACCAATATCTCAGCAACGACTATTTCTTGCTAACTCTTACTTTTGGCGTCTACTTTCTTGCAAAACTCGTAAGAAAAGTATTACAGCTCCCGATTTTCAACCCGATTCTTGTCAGCATCGCATTTATGATTTGCTTTCTTACTGTTGCAGACGTAGATTACGAAACATACAAGATCAGCGGTTCAAAGATAGACTTTTGGCTAAAGCCGGCAGTTGTGTCTCTTGGCGTGCCTCTCTACAAGCAGTTACATTCCATAAAACACGAGATGATCCCTATCTTCATGTCGCAACTTGTAGGCTGCCTCGTTGGTATTGTTTCTGTAGTTATGCTGGCACAGTATTTCGGAGCCTCACGCGAGGTTGTGCTCTCTCTTGCAGCAAAATCCGTAACTACTCCTATAGCGATGGAAGTAACCCAAAGCATCGGCGGTATACCTTCGCTCACGGCAACTATTGTTGTATTTGTCGGAATATTCGGTGCCGTGACAGGATTTAGAATACTGAAATACGGACATATCGGCATGCCTTCTTCACAAGGAATTTCCCTTGGCACAGCATCGCATGCAGTGGGAACCTCTGCAGCTATGGAACATGGCATGGAACATGGGGCATACGCATCGCTCGGTCTTACCCTCAACGGGATATTCACTGCCATACTCACGCCATACATTTTAAAAATAATGGGAATATTATAGGACCAAAGAGAAATAATTCATCTTTGCGTTGGCAATATGGCGTAAATTTCTTAAATTCGCAGCATAAAAGTTATGAACTATATACTTTGTTGACTTATGATAAATTATTTTTCGGAGAACCTCTGGCAGATGTGGGCATTAGTATCTGTGGTCTGCCTTATCCTTGAACTGACAAATGGCGATTTCTTCATCACATGTTTTGCCATAGGAGCTGCATGTTCGACCATTCTTTCAGCATGCGGTATGTCATTCTATGGCGGACTTGCCGTCTTTGCAATCACATCAGTATTAAGTTTGTTTTTTGTCCGCCCGGCAATGCTAAAGCATCTTCACAAAAACGAAGATAGTCGTGTGAGCAATGCCGATGCCATAATTGGACGTATCGGAAAGGTAAGTGAGGACATAGAAGAAAACGGTTACGGAAGAGTTGCCATAGACGGCGACGACTGGAAAGCCACGGCAAAGGACGGTGAAAGAATTGAAAAAGGCACCAATGTCAAGGTGGTCGGAAGAGACAGTATTATAATTTCTGTAATTAGAAACGAAGAGTGAAGAATGTAGAATTAAAACGAAGGATAAGAATGTTGAATTAGGATGCAGTGTAAAAAATGTAGTGTGAAGAATGCTACATATAAATAATAACCGTAAAATATTAATATTATGAACATTGGATTGTATGTGTTAGCGGCAATAGTTTTGTGCGCACTCATTTTGGTAAAGAAGAGCTTGGTTATAATACCGCAGTCGGAAACAAAGATTATTGAAAGATTGGGGAAATACTATGCCACATTGAAGCCCGGCATAAACATTATCATTCCGTTTATAGACCGCGCGAAACCCATCATAACCATGAGCCGAGGCCGATATATGTATTCATCCTCAATAGATTTGCGCGAACAGGTGTATGACTTTGACAAACAAAACGTTATAACAAAAGATAATGTGCAGACACAAATTAACGCCCTACTCTATTTCCAGATAGTAGACCCATTCAAGGCGGTATATGAAATCAGTAACTTGCCAAACGCAATAGAGAAACTGACGCAGACAACATTGCGCAATATAATCGGAGAACTGGAACTTGACCAAACGCTCACCTCGCGCGACACCATAAACACGAAGCTGCGCGCCGTGCTCGATGATGCTACAAACAAATGGGGAATAAAAGTGAACCGCGTTGAGCTTCAAGACATTACACCTCCGGAAAGCGTGCTTCAGGCAATGGAGAAGCAGATGCAGGCAGAGAGAAACAAGCGTGCCACGATTCTTACAAGCGAAGGTCAGAAAGCTGCGGCGATTCTAAAATCCGAGGGAGAGAAAACAGCAATAATAAATAAAGCAGAAGCCGACAAGCAGATGGCAATTCTGAATGCAGAAGGCGAAGCTCAAGCAAAAATCCGCAAGGCTGAAGCAGAAGCGATAGCCATCGAGAAAATTACCGAGGCTGTGGGCAAAAGCACAAACCCGGCAAATTATCTTTTGGCACAGAAATACATACAAATGCTACAGGAAGTTGCCACCGGAGACAAGACAAAGACTGTATATCTGCCATACGAAGCAACAAACCTTATGGGTAGCATAGGCGGAATAAAGGATTTGTTCAAATCGGAATAACCCACAGAATGCAGGAATAGAATACTCCTGCAATACTAAAAAATAATACAATAAGGAAATGAACATTTGCATAATTGTTGGGGCACGTCCTAACTTTATGAAAGTTGCCCCACTGATACATGCCATAGAGAAGGCGAACAAGGATGGACAAGAAATTTACGACAAGTTGGTTTATGCCGGAACGGAAAATGATGCCACACTTGAAGAAAGCCTTTTCCAAGATTTGGAGATAAGGAAACCAGACGTTTATCTTGGTGTGGATTGCACAAACCTGAACGAACTTACAGGTAGGGTGATGTCGGAATTTGATACTTATCTCACAGCTAACCCAACCGATGCCGTAATCGTTGTGGACGACTTGGCATCAACTATGGCGGCAGCTATCGTAACGAAGAAACACGGCATAGCCTTGGCACACCTTGTGGCAGGCACACGTTCTTTTGACATCAAGATGCCAAAAGAAATCAACCGCTTGGTAATCGATGGTCTGTCAGACTATCTCTTTACGGCAGGAATAAGCAGCAACAGCATTGTGAGCCGTGAAGGCGCAGAATTATCGCAAGTCTACGAAGTGGGAAACATATTGATGGACACGCTTCGCTTTAGCCACAATAGGATGCGGCGACCGGAAGTGATGAACGATTTGAAACTTGACGAAAAGAAATATATAGTGTTCACACTAAACCGCAAAGCCCTGCTTTCGGACCTGGAGAATCTTGACAAGATGCTCTCTGCAATGTCTGAAGCCGCCGGCAACATACAGATAATAGCTCCGTTGCGCGATAATGCAAGAAAAGCCGTAGAAACTATTGTTGCCGACAAACCAAATATCCACATAATAGAATCCCTGCCGTATCTTGAATTTGGCTATATCACATCGCATGCCATGGGCATCGTTACCGACTCGGGCAATGTGGCAGAAGAAGCAACATTCAACAATGTGCCCTGCATCACGCTAAACAGTTATACGGAACATATAGAAACCGTGAAACTTGGTTCAAACGTGCTTGTGGGAGAGGATGCAGACAAGCTATGTGCAGCGATAAACGATATGGCAGAAGGGAAATGGAAGAAATGCACCCTGCCCGACCGATGGGACGGAAGAACGGCAGAACGTATTGTGCATATATTGCTCGACAAAATAAGAGAAAGCTAAAAGGCATATAAACAGAAAAAGACAAGTCAATGAAAAAAGGGAGAATGACCGATAAAATCATTCTCCCTTTTTCTTTTATTTTCAGTTTAAGATTACTCCGTCATGTGCTTGAGTTTCTTCAGAAGAGCGAACATTACCAATGCACTTACCAGACATAGAGCAATCAGGATGCCCCAGTTGTACATCAGCGGAATCTTGTTCCAAAGCATAGAAGGAATAGAGCTCAGATAATTTCCGATAGCCGTTGCAACAAACCATCCGCCCATCATCAGTCCCTTGTATTTAGGCGGAGCAACTTTCGACACGAAAGCAATACCCATAGGCGAAAGCAGCAATTCAGCCAAAGTCAGAGTGAAATAAGTAGAAATCAGCCAGTTTGGAGAAAGAATGCTTTGAGTCTTGTCACCCAAATCCATCGGCGAAATCAGGTTTGTAGAAGCCAGCGTTATCACGCCGAAGCCAAGAGCGGCAACAAACATACCCCATGCAATACGAGTAGGAGCACTCACCTCTTTGCCTTTCTTTGCGAGAGCTCCGAAGAATACCATGCTGAACGGAGTCAAAGCAACGACGAAGAACGGGTTGAACTGCTGGAAATCAGAAGGCTGTGCACTTGTTGGATTGTCCATACCCAAGAACAGCACTATGGCAACAGCCCAAAGAACGAGAGTGGATATGCCACATATAATTCTGTTCTTTTTCAACTTCGACTGGAATGTGGCAAAGCCAGTGTAAACAGACAGGGCAATAAGAGCCAGACTGAAGATGTTGAACCACACGCGCATACCTCCGCTAACAGAAAGATTGGTGTATTTCTTTGCAAAGAAAGTCAGGGCAGAACCATTCTGATGGAAAGCCATCCAGAAGAATATCACGACAGCAAACACAAGGAGAAGAGCCACGATACGGTCTTTCTCCTGCTTTGGAGTGAGCACTTCCACGTTGGCATCATTCTCCTTTGCCTGTTTAGCCGTAACGTCGGCATGCTTGAACCAGCTGCGGCAAGCGAAATAAATCACAGCCGAGAGAATCAGCGAAACGCAAGCCACACCGAAACACAGTCCGTATGCACCGTAGAGCACTTCAAGATATTTAGGGTCAGTATTTGCGGCATCATAAACCATACCGAATTTTCCGAGATAAACATTGGTTATCCATTTTGCCATAGAGGGAGCAAACATGGCTCCGATATTTATTGCCATATAGAAAAGGCTGAACGCATCGTTGCGGCGTGCAGAATACTTGGGGTCATCATACAGATTGCCCACGAGCACCTGAAGATTGCCCTTGAAGAGACCTGTGCCAAGCGAAACGCATGCCAGACCGGCGAACATCGAGATTTGTCCTGTAGTATCGGCAGCCGTTGGGATTGCAAGTCCGAGATATCCGAGAAACATTGTGGCGAAACCAATCGTCACGCATCTGCCGTATCCGATTTTGTCTGCAATCATACCGCCGATAAGCGGAGCGAAATACACTACTGCAAGGAAAATGGCATAGACCTGACCGGCATGCGACTCGGTCCATCCAAATTTAGCCTGCATAAAGAGAGTGAAGATGGCAAGCATGGTGTAATAACCAAATCGCTCGCCGGTGTTGGCAAGTGCCAACGCATAGAGGCCTTTAGGCTGTCCTTCAAACATAAGCTTTTGTTTTTAGAATATTAGTTAATAAATTTTTTCATCGTCAGTGGGATAATGAATTCATTTACGGCAAAAAGTTTTTCTGGCAAATTCAACAATTTGCCAACAACCTTAGTGCATCAAGTCAAAAAGATAAGTCAGCTTAATCACGATGTTTCCGATATTAGACTTGCTGAAATAATCTTTTTTCGAGTCGCCGTAAATATTTCCGAGTCCGTAATAATAGCGTCCCTCAATCTGGAAGTGCCCAGCCTTTGGGTGGGAATATTCCAGTCCGAGTCCAGCTGCAATGCCATAGTCAAACTTGTTTTCCACAGGCATTGTCTCCTGTGCGATAGTCTGGTTAGACCTGTCGGCAGTATTGGCATTTGCCAAGTCGTAATTAGCTTTGGTGGATTCGCTCAGATAGATGCCGAGTTGCGGACCAGCCTGAAAGAAGAACTGCAGTCCCTTTTGTTCACGTCCCCATGCAAGATGGGCAAACACGGGGATTTGGATATAGTTAAGCGTACGACTGTATTCCTCGGCTATACCGGTTTGCGGATTTATTACCGGGGCATCGCTCTGGTCGAGTATATCCTCTTTCCATCCCACCTTGGCATAGTTCACTTCAGCCTGGACGGAGCATATTGTATTGAAATATTTTTCGCAGACATAGCGAAACGAAACGCCTGCGGTCATTCCGCCATACATCTTTTGGTTTACCTTTGGCGTAAATCCAATGTTGCTCAAGATGTAGCCCCCGTTCACGCCCACGCTCAAGTCGTTTCGGTGCTTGCCGATTTGTGCGAACGAACAGCATGAGAACGACACGAGCAACAGAAGAATTGCAGTTTTTATTTTATACATATATATATTGTTTCTACCACCTTTTTCCTGACAGGAAAGCCGTGGGCAACTTAGTAATTGATAATCGAGATGGAATGGTTTGTGTTATAATGCACGAAGCTCACGCTCACATTCTGCAAGCCACCGTTCTGTCCGCCTACTCTTTTGAAGTGCATAGGTGTCTGTAGTGCATTTTTGTCAGCCTCTGCCCCAGAGAAGTTGTTTCCCTGTTCCTTTATTCCCTTGATGAAAAACATGGCATGGTCGTAGCCGGTAATGGCAAAACGCGGCATATAGTCCATCAAGCTCTGGTCGAACTTTTTCATATAGTCGTCGGTAAATGCCTTTGTGGCAGACGACAACGGGTTGTAATAGAAATGCGTGGGCACATACGTGTCGTATTTGCAGAATTTGTCCATATTGTATTTTGCATACATCAGCCATTCGGTATAGCCGAAGAGCGAAATGTTAATGCCCGGCACAGAAGCCTTCAGCTGGTCGAGCTTGGCGATTACGGCATTCAGCTCGGGCGAGCGTGCCGTGTTGAGCACCACGATGTTCTGTTTTGTACGGCTGAAAGCCTTGGCAAAATTCTCGGCGCTGTTTGTTACATTCGTGATAGTGTATGTCAGTCCTTTCTTCGACAGAGCCTCGCGCAATGTGAACGTGAAAACGCCCTTGTCGCTGGTGCGGTCGTTGCAGTCTACCACCACTACGTGCTGCGACGTGAACCTGCCCACAAACTGGCGCGCCACCTCGCTATAGAACTGCTCCGGACTCTGATACACCTGGAATATATTTGGATTTGAGGCCACGTCATTTCCTGTTATTGAGAAAGGAATAACGAGCTTTATGCCGTTCTTTCTGGCGAAAGCCGAAAGGGCCGGCACCTGTTTTGAATACAGCGGACCGAATATCACATTGCATTTGTCTGCCCCGTTCTTTGCCAAGATGGTGTTGATATCAGCATCAATGGCCACGTTCCACGCGTTCACCTCGATGTTCATCCCTTCCTTCTTCAGCTTGTCGCAGCCCATCAGCAGTCCGCGGTAATATTCCAGCATTCGTCTGCCGTCGCCATCAACATTATGCAGCGGGAGCATCACTCCCACACGGATAGCATTGTTCTGCTTTGCCGTGGCTTGAGTCTTGCCGGCAGAAGGTTTTGCTGCCGTTACAGCCTTTCCTGGCTGTTTTCCATCGGGATAAGGGATAAAGATATAGTCGCCCTTCTTCAACTCATATCCCACGGCATTCATATCCGGGTTTGCCTTTACAAGTTCCTCGATAGTGATGTCGTATTTCTTTGCGATGCCAAAAACTGTTTCCCCCTTTTTCACTTTGTGCATCTCTCGATAGTTCTGCGTCTGTGCTCCTGCAACCGAAGCGCAACACAACAACGCAACAATCAACGAATACTTTAAAATGCGTAACATATTTTTATTCTTTAGTTGAATTTGGCTACAAAGTTACGTTTTTATATTTGAAAAGCAAAGTTTTTCGTTTAATAGAATTTTTCAAGGCGGGTTATTATGAGAATAATATCACCTTATGAATTATACAGGTTAGGATGAAATCCGACTTTTAGAACACTTTTCCGCAAAGCCTCGAAAATCCGCATATTTTGGTCGAGCAATGCTTTTCGGGGAGCAAAGCATTGCTTCTCTCCCGAAAAAGCATTGCTTCTCTGCTTGAGAAGCATTGCTTGGCCTTAAAATCATCTGTTTTTTTTACAAAACAAAGTAAAAAAGTGTTCTAAACTTCTTATCTACCATTAAAAGTCTGACAGACAATCATTTATCTGTAATCGGCTATGATATTATACATAATCGCAAACTGAGAAAAAAGAACCTGAATTTTTTTTCATCATATTTAAGTATTGCATATATAAATTAAATGACGTAAATTTGCATCGCTTAAATATCGTTTTACTGCCGAATCTGCATTTTCTGCAACAAAAGCAAAAAAAACAAGGCCGTTTTACGACTTCTGTTAAGCAAATAGACATTTTGAGAAGAACTTTTGTTTTTATACAAAAACATTACCGACAATATGTATTCTACAATAAAAAAATAAAGATAAGAACATACAACTGTTAAACAAGAAGCAATCAATAAATCACATCAGGAAAATGAAGAAAATCATTACTTCGGCTATTCTCTCTCTCTTTACTACAATGGCCATCGCCGTTCCTGCAAAGAGAAACTGGATTACCGTTTCTCAGGCCGACGGAACAACAATCAGGGTGTGTCTGGTCGGCGACGAACATACACATTTCTACGTTACTTCGGACAACGTGCCGCTATACAAGGATGCCGACAACAGGTTCTGCTATCTTAAAATTGAGGACGGCAAACTCGTAAGCTCTAACATTCTGGCTCATGATGCGGAAAGAAGAACAACTAAAGAATCTGCTGCCATTACAAGCATCGAGAATATATCTACCGTTACAGAAAAAAGGCTTGCTGCAAGGAAAGCGAACCTAAAGAAAACTGTAAAACGCTTACCGGGAAAAGACGATAAGAGCGTGTTCCAGGGCAAGAAGAAGGCTCCGGTTATCCTGGCTTATTTCTCCGACAAGTCATTCTCGAAAGACGACGAGAGTATCAAGGCTTTCTATAACGACGTGCTCAACAAGGAGGGTTTCTCCGAATACGGGGCGGCGGGTAGTGTGCACGACTACTTCAGCGTGATGAGCCGCGGCCAGTTCGACCTCTCGTTTGATGTGATTGGACCGGTGAAGGTGAGCAAATCGGCTACTTACTACGGCGGTCCGTCGGCCATCATGGGCGGCACCGACCATATCGGGGAGTTTATCACCGAGGCTATAAAGAATGCCGACTCACAGTATGACATCGACTGGACGAAGTATGACTGGGACGGCGACGGCGAGGTGGAACAGGTGTTCGTGCTCTATGCCGGCTACGGACAGGCAACGGGTGGTCCTACGGGCACTATCTGGCCTAACGCATGGACGCTCGACGAGGCTCTGCAGAATCAGGACGGCAACGGCGGTTTCTCGCTCGACGGCGTGTACATCAACCAATATGCCTGTGCCAACGAACTGTATCAGAGTTCGGGAAGCACTCCAATGGGATTGGGAGTTTTCTGCCATGAGTTTTCTCACTGCATGGGACTGCCCGACATGTATGACACAAGCTATGGTACAACACCTACGATGGGAAATTGGGACCTGTTGGCAAGCGGTAGCTACAACGGACCGCAAGGCATCGGATGGTGTCCTGCCGGATGGACAAGCTATGAGCGCGCATATGCCGGATGGCTCGACCTGACGGAACTGAAGGAGG
>CAKQDG010000052.1 GCA_934219025.1 uncultured Prevotella sp.
GCTGATTTCATCAATGTATTGTTCTCCGAATTCCTCGTTTGGGATCCGGACAACTTGGAATGGGAAGGAAGAGACCGTTTCTTCCTCGACCCAGGTCACATGTCGCCAATGCTCTACAGTACATTGGCTCTTCAGGGCAAGTTCACACTCGACGAACTGAAACAGTTCCGTCAGTGGGGCTCTCCTACCCCAGGTCACCCAGAGCGCGACGTAAAGCGCGGCATCGAGAACACATCCGGTCCGCTCGGACAGGGACACACCTTTGCTGCCGGTGCTGCCGTTGCAGAGAAGTTCCTTCAGGCAAAACTCGGTTCTGAGGTTATCAAGCATAAGATTTATGCATATATCTCTGACGGTGGCATTGAGGAAGAGATTTCACAAGGTACGGCTCGCATCGCCGGAAACCTTGGTCTGAACAACCTCATAATGTTCTACGACTCAAACGACATACAGCTCTCTACAGAGTGTGGCGTTGTTATGACAGAGAACACTGCACAGAAATATGAGGCTTGGGGATGGAACGTGATGACTATCAACGGTAACGACCCTGACGAGATTCGCCAGGCTCTTACTGCTGCACAGATGGAACAAAACCGTCCTACCCTCATCATCGGAAAAACCGTGATGGGTAAGGGTGCCTTGAAAGATGACGGCACAAGCTACGAGCGCAGCATCAAGACTCACGGTGCTCCTCTCGGTGGCGAGGCTTATGTAAATACTATCAAGAATCTTGGCGGCGACCCGGAGAATCCATTCGTGATTTTCCCAGAGACAGAGAAGCTGTATGCTGACCGCAAAGAGGAACTGCGCAGAATCGTTGCAGAGCGCCATGCTGAGGAAAAGAAATGGGCTGAGGCAAATCCTGAAAAGGCAGCTCTGATGAAAGAATGGTTCAGTGGCAAGGCTCCTAAGGTGGACTGGTCTGTTGTTGAACAGAAGGAGGGTGCCGCTACACGTAATGCCTCTGCTACTTGTCTCGGCGTATTGGCAGAACAGGTACCTAACATGATTTGCTCTTCTGCCGACCTCTCAAACAGCGACAAGACCGACGGTTTCTTGAAGAAGACACGTTCTATCGTGCGTGGCGACTTCGGCGGTGCTTTCTTCCAGGCAGGAGTAAGCGAGCTTACAATGGCGTGCATGTGTATCGGTATGTATCTGCACGGCGGTGTTATCCCTGCATGCGGAACATTCTTCGTATTCTCCGACTATATGAAGCCAGCTGTCCGTATGGCTGCCTTGATGGAAGTGCCAATCAAGTTTATCTGGACTCACGACGCATTCCGCGTAGGCGAAGACGGACCTACCCACGAGCCTGTTGAACAGGAGGCACAGATCCGCTTGATGGAGAAATTGAAGAACCACCACGGCAAAGACAGCGTGCGCGTGTTCCGTCCGGCTGATGCCGACGAAACTACTGTATGCTGGGCTATGGCGATGGAGAATATGGAGACACCAACAGCTCTTATCTTCTCTCGCCAGAACATTGCGAAACTGCCAGCCGGTACTGACTACGAGCAGGCTCGCAAGGGAGCATACGTGGTAGCCGGTTCTGATGACGACTTCGATGTTATTCTTCTTGCCGACGGTTCAGAGGTTTCCACTCTCGTTGCCGGTGCAGAACTGCTCCGCAAGGACGGCATAAAGATTCGTATCGTCAGCGTACCGAGCGAGGGACTGTTCCGTTCGCAGAGCAAGGAATATCAGGAGAGCATCCTGCCTACAGGAAGCAAGATATTCGGTATGACAGCCGGTCTGCCTGTTACCCTCGAGGGACTTGTTGGTGCCAACGGTAAGGTATTCGGTATGCCAAGCTTCGGTTTCTCAGCTCCTTACAAGGTGCTCGACGAGAAGTTGGGCTACACGGCAGAGAATGTATACAACCAGGTTAAGGATTTCTTGAAGAAATAACAATATCGTGAGTTTTCAGACAACACGGACTTCTCGCAACACTCCGAGATGCCTGAGTCATCCGAGATGTCCGAGTTGCCCGAGAGGTCCGACTCGTCCGAGTTGTCCGAGTTGTCCGAGTTGTCCGAGAACTCATAATACCTAAAAACAAAATATTTTATTAACCCTTAAAAACTTAAACACTATGGAAGTTAAGACAATTGGTTTGGCATGCGACCACGCAGGTTTCCCACTCAAGCAGTTTGTTATCCAGTATCTCGAGGCGAAGGGATACGAGTATAAAGACTTCGGAACTTACAGCGACACGAGTTGCGACTATCCAGACTTTGCCCATCCTTTGGCTGAAGCTGTTGAAAGTGGTGAGTGCTATCCAGGCATCGCTATCTGCGGTAGTGGCGAGGGAATGGCCATGACTCTGAACAAGCATCAGGGCATACGCGCCGGACTGGCATGGATTCCGGAGATTGCCGGACTTATCCGTCAGCACAACAACGCCAACGTGCTTGTTTTGCCAGGACGGTTCATCGACAACAAAACTGCCGAGAAGATTATGGACGAGTTCTTCAAGACTCCTTTCGAGGGCGGACGCCACGAGAGAAGAGTGGAAAAGATACCCGTAAAATAACAAAAGCACGTCTGAAAACAATTAGACTATATAATCAGCGCCTGTTGAACAATTCAGCAGACGCTTTTTTTGTCTATCCGTAAATATTTACATAACTTTGCAATCTGTTTTTAATAAAATAAAAATCCGCAGAAGTATGAAAACAAAGGCAAAGCGTGTAATATCACTATTGACAAGACCTGTAAGCAATGGGAATTCCATATTCTTCGCTATGATGTATCTGCTGGGACTTACAAGCATCATACTGGAACCTTGGAATGGAAGCAGGGAAATGATGACGCTGGAGCTTTTTTCCGACTTATACATTCTCTGTGCACTACTACAGCTCATCCCCCACCGGCTAAGACATTTTGCAAGGATTTCGCTGGCAATCGCCTTTTATATTCTATCGGTAATAGATATGTTTTGCTATAAGGAGCTGAGCACACCCATCACACCAACCCTTACCATGCTGTTTCTGCAAACAAACATGCGCGAAGCAAGCGAAGTATTGACCGCTTATGCCACGGGCAAAAACCTTTCCTTTCCACTGTTATTGATTATTCTGCAGTTTGCAGCCGGCATGTATGTCCTGTGCCGGAAAAAGTTTGAAGAAAAAGCCAGAACGCTTTTTTTCGGCATAAGGGAAAAGTCAAAGATTATCGCAAAAACTCTTTTCCTTGCCGTTGTTGCCGCAGGATTTCTTACAGGTGCGGAGAACAAGTGCTACATGTATTACCGCATAGTGCGCCAATACAGCGAAATGGAAACGGTAAAGGTGAGGGAATTCAGAACAAACACTCATTTCTACCTGCCTGTCTACCGTCTGGCATTCTCTTTTGCAGAAATAAGCAGGATGAAGAGAGAAATGTCGGAATATGAAAGTAACATACACAACACACAAGTAGACTCAACAGCCTTCACTTCGCCACACATCGTGGTGATCATAGGCGAAAGCTACAACAGACACCACAGCTCACTATACGGTTACGGAAAGATGACTACCCCCCGTCAGCTTGAAAGGATGCGAAAAGGTGAATTGGCCGTATTCAAAGACATCATCAGTACATGGAACATGACATCAGAATCACTGAAAAACATCTTCTCCTCACACAGCATCGGACAAAGCGGCACATGGGCCTCGGCACCACCGTTTCCAGCCGTTTTCAAGGCTGCCGGATATTGCACCACATTCGTGAGCAACCAGTATGTATTGGGCAACAACGGATTCAGCGACTTCACGGAAGACATATTCTTCAACAATCCACAGACGAGCAGTCTGCTCTTTGACCGCCGAAACCCGTCTGTTCACCAATACGACATATCGCTGATTAGCGACTACAGGAAATATGCAGAAAAGAAGTTGCCGCGCCTTGACATTTTCCACCTGCTGGGATCTCATTCGGATTACAAAGAAAGATACCCGGCTGGGTTCGGCATATTCTCGGAAAAAGACTACAGACGTGCCGACCTGGGGAAAAACGAGCGCCAGATTATTGCCGACTACGACAATGCCGTGAGATACAACGACATGGTGGTAGACTCCATCCTACGCCTGTTTGAAAACGAGGATATCATAGTAATCTATGTGCCCGACCATGGAGAAATGGTGTTCGACAGTTCAAACCAATGGGGGCGCAACCTATCGTGGGAAAAAGGAGACATAAGGCAGCAGTTTGACATTCCATTCTGGATATGGAGCTCACAGCAGTACAGAACAAAACACCGTGCTCTATGGGAAAGGATAATGAAATCGACAGGCAAACGGGGCATGACCGACACTCTGCCGCAAATTCTCTACCACATTGCGGGGATAAGCACAAAATGGTATTTTCCGCAGATGGATATCATCAGCGACGACTACAATCCCGACAGAAAACGCATCATACGCGAAGAGAAAGATTACGACAAAATATGCAATGCGACAAGAAAATAAAAACCGGGACACACATTTTATAATAAAGTGGCCGGCAAGAAACCAAAACCCATAGGATTTTGCTGTTATAGTTTTGCCGTTCAGAATAAAATAGCTAAATTTGCACGCATAATCATTTTATCATTAATAAAAAGATATGATGCAGGCTATGATTTTTGCGGCGGGACTTGGCACCCGACTGAAACCTATCACTGACCACATGCCCAAAGCCATGGTCAGCGTGGGGGGAAAGCCGCTCATAAAGCATGTTATCGACAAACTTGAAAACGCAGGAACGGAACGCATCGTAGTGAACGTGCACCATTTTGCATCGCAGATAACAGACTACCTAAACGAGAACAACAATTTCAACCTCGACATACGCATCTCCGACGAATCGGAAAAACTGCTCGACACTGGAGGCGGAATAAAAAAAGCCGCACCGCTCTTCGACCCGCAGTCGCCGATACTGATACACAATGTGGACATTCTGAGCAATGTGGATCTGAAAAAGCTCTACGCAATGGCTTCCGGCGATGCACTATTGCTCGTGAGCGAAAGAAAAACCAAAAGATACTTGCTCTTCAACGACGACATGCAGCTCGTGGGCTGGACAAACATTGAAACGGGAGAGGTGAAAAGCCCCTACCCCAATCTCGACCCGAAGAAATGCAGGATGTATGCCTTTGCCGGCATACATGTGTTGTCGCCGCGCCTGTTCAGAATGATGAACGAGGAATTCCCCGACAAATTCGGAATTATCGACTTTTATCTGAAAGCCTGTGCCACACACAGCATAAAGGGATACAGAAAAAATGACCTGAAGATGCTCGACGTGGGCAAACTCGACACACTGAAAGAGGCAGAAGAGTTTATGCAATAAAAATAACCCAAACAAAATAACAAAAACAATGCAACAGAAGATTATTATCTTAGACTTCGGTTCGCAAACGACGCAGCTCATCGGGCGCCGCGTGCGCGAACTGGACACCTTCTGCGAAATTATGCCCTACAACAAGTTTCCGAAAAACGACGAAAGCGTAATCGGAGTTATCTTGAGCGGCAGCCCCTACTCCGTACACGACAAAGAGGCGTTCAAGGTAGACCTGAGCCAGTTTATCGGCAGGATTCCTGTGCTCGGCATATGCTACGGTGCACAATACATCTCCTATGCAAACGGCGGAAAAGTGGAAGCTGCCGACTCTCGCGAGTACGGACGCGCCAACCTGGAGCAGTTTGACAAGGAAAACCCGCTGTTCAAGGGTTTTGTAGACAATTCGCAGGTGTGGATGAGCCACGGCGACACCATAACGGCAATACCGGAAGACTACAAGTGCATAGCGTCGACAGCCAACGTGAAGTTTGCCGCCTATGCATCCACCAAGCAGCCTGTATGGGCAGTGCAGTTCCATCCGGAAGTGTTCCACTCCCTGCAAGGCACACAGCTGCTGAAAAACTTCGTGGTAGACATCTGCGGCAGCAAACAGGACTGGAGCGCCGACTCGTTCGTAGACACGACAGTGAAAGAACTGAAGGCACAGCTTGGCGACGACAAAGTAATACTCGGACTCTCTGGAGGAGTGGACTCGAGCGTTGCAGCCGTGCTGCTCCATAGGGCAATCGGTCAGAACCTGACATGTATCTTCGTAGACCACGGAATGTTGCGCAAAAACGAGTTCCGCGACGTGATGAAAGACTACGAGGGACTCGGACTGAACGTGATCGGCGTGGACGCATCAGAAAAATTCTTTGCCGATCTGGCCGGAATTTCCGATCCGGAACAGAAACGGAAGATTATCGGCAGAGACTTCGTGGAAGTGTTTAATGCTGAAGCAAAAAAACAAACCGGAGCAAAATGGCTCGCACAGGGCACAATCTATCCAGACCGCATCGAGAGCCTCAACATAACGGGAAAGGTTATCAAGAGCCACCACAACGTGGGCGGACTGCCTAAGGAAATGAACCTGCAGCTCTGCGAACCGCTGAAATGGCTGTTCAAGGACGAAGTGCGCCGCGTGGGACGCTCGCTCGGAATGCCGGAACACCTAATCACAAGGCACCCGTTCCCTGGACCGGGTCTCGCCGTGCGCATCCTGGGCGACATCACACCGGAGAAAGTGCGCATTCTGCAGGATGCCGACGATATATATATCCGCGGTCTGCGCGAATACAAAGTGAAACTATCCGGCGAGGAAGCGCGCCGCGTGCTTGCTGCCGGAGTTCCTGCCAACATGCAGAACGGCGAGATTGAAGTGTCGCTCTACGACCAGATTTGGCAAGCCGGCACTGTGCTCCTCTCCACCGTGCGTAGCGTGGGTGTAATGGGCGACGAGCGCACTTACGAACATCCTGTGGCTTTGCGCGCCGTAACCTCAACGGATGCCATGACCGCCGACTGGGCTCACCTGCCATACGACTTCATGGCAAAAGTGAGCAACGAGATTATCAACAAGGTGCGCGGAGTGAACCGCGTATGCTATGACATCTCGTCAAAGCCACCAGCAACTATTGAGTGGGAATAAGAAAATAACAGAATACTTGAAAAAACGGTGCAAAAGAAATTTTGTGCCGTTTTTTTGGTTTACAGCCCAACACAAGTCTTGCTGGTTTTCATATAAGACAGAGGCTTTATACATTAATATTCTTTTAGACTTTTGCCTTAAAATTTTAACAAATACTTTCTGTGGTTTTTCATTTGCCAACACCATATTTCAACAAAAAATTTCATATGCAATACCTGGAAATTCACTACCACACATTGACAATCGCATACAACCATAAGGTAGCGCATGGATTTTAACACTAAAAATCATTTTTCCTTTTTCTCGAAACGCCTTTCGTCAGGAGCAAAGCAATGCTTCATTCCCGGCAAAGCAATGCTTTGCCCTGAAAAAAAAGCGGCCGACAGGCGCACTCTGTTGATAACCCTCTGCCAGATAACACTTTATACTTTTGGGGCAAGAATCGAGTATTTGACAGCGAAACTTCTCGAAATTGAAAATATCACATTCTCGCAACATACCAAGGCCTCATTTTTAACAATTTATTGTGAAATGATGTAAAAAAAAGGCTTTTCTTTAAATTAGCCTGTATGACTCATAGAATTATTACTTCCCCACATAAATATTATAGACTAAATCCGGAATTTGAATTATAGAGAAAAAATAATTCTCCATTTCATAAAAACGCAAAAATCCGGAAACAGACGAGACAAGAAAACGCAACAAAAAATTATCATTGTATTACTTTCACACAATAACTTTTTTTTATATTTTTGCATTGGGAAAGACGAAACAAGCTGCAAATGCAATAACCGACATATTTAGTGAACAAAATCATACGAAAACATATAGCCATACTGCTGACAAGCCTATACACAATTTCTTGCATGTGGTCTTGTAGCAACACGCCGGCAACAAGTGTCGGCGAAGACGACGCGACACGCATAGCAAAGCTGACCGCGATTGACGACTCAATAAACACGATGGCAGGAAACATCAAAAACGCGACAGCAGCAGAAATGAGCAAAGCAAAAGATGAAACGGAATGGTGTGAATATGCAGTAAGGCTCGCCAGAATATACTACAAAAGCGACCAGCCTGACTCCATGATGAAATACATCAGCGCGGTGAGAAAAAAAATGAAGCACAAGCCGACAACGCCTCGCATCAACAATATCACAGGGCTTGCCGACGAGTGTGAGGCTGGATGGAAACAGCTGACGCAAAGAGGAGTGGACAAAGTGATAAGCTTGCACAAAAGCGCATACAGCAAAATTCTGGACAGCGACAACAAAAGCAGCATCTCTGACATAACGGCAAACATCGCCGACTGCTACTATATGAAAAACGACATGCCAAAGGCGGCTGCCTATTACAGGCGGGCTCTTTTTCTGGTAGACTCCCTGCAACTGCCGGAAAAAAAGAATATCACACTGTATATGGGGTTGGCAAGGATATACGAAAGCCTGGGCGACCTGTCGGAGGCTGAACGCTTCTACAAGATGAGCGAGAAATACCTGAACAAAATGCAGTCTAACATGCAGACGTATTTTCTGAACAGCCTCGGAAGTTATTACTACAAGACAAAGCAGTTCGAGAAGTCGCTGTCTTATTTCAAGCGCATGGAACGATACGTGGGGAAAAAGGAAGGAGACAGCGGCTTCGATATGGCTCTCTGCAAGATTAATATGGCCGACGTGTATCTGAACCTCGGAAATATTGGAAAAGCAGAAAAATACATTGACGCAGCAGAACCTTTCTTCAGGAATAACGCAATAGGAGTGGGAATACACTATGCCAACTCAATAAGGATGGGAATACTGCTGAAAAAGAAAAAATATGGCGAGATTAAAAAGATACTCAGCAACGAGCATGTAACCGGATACATAGAATATCCGATACAGAAAATCAGAAACTCGTATCTTAGGGATTACTACATGGCAACCGGCAATCCGGAAGCGGCACTGAAAAACAAAATGGACGAAGACCTGGCCGACGACTCCATCGCCAGGAGCAACTCTTACATGAGGGCCTCGGAAATAATACAGCGCTTTACAGAAGACACGCTGGCTCTGCATCACAAAATCTCATTGTCTGAAAAGAATATCAAAGTACAGAAAGACCAGGAAGTGATTATCCTGTTGCTGGCAAGCATCATAATCCTGTTGCTCATATTCACTGCATGGTGGATGTATGCAAGAAAGAAGCAGGTGTCGGGACAGATGGAAAGATTCTTGCTCAGACTTGAAAACACAAGAAACAGAATATCGCCTCACTTCATCTTCAACGTGCTGAACAACCGCATATACACAGCCGGACAGAAAGAAAAAGACGACTTGATGGCTCTGGCACAACTGATAAGGAAATCGCTCGACATCAGCCGAAACACATTTATCTCGCTCGAAGAGGAACTGGAGTTCGTGAAGAAATACGTGGAGGTGCAAAGCTACGTGCTGCGCCCTGACTTTGAATTCAAACTCTCTGTGCCACAAGGCATCGAAGGCATTTTCATCCCGTCGATGTCAATACAGATTTTGGCTGAAAATGCTATCAAGCACGGACTGAAAGGGCTGGAGCGCAAACAGTCTCTCTGCATCTCTATCACAAGGAACAGCTCGGAAACAATAATCACCGTGGAAGATAACGGCAGAGGATTCGACTGCACAAAAGGCTCCGGAAACGGACTGGGCATGAACATAATACGCCAAACAATAGCTGCCGTGAACAAAAGAAGCAAAAAAGGGAAAATGGATATGGACATCATCAACACCCACGACAACAATGGCAATATAACGGGATGTAAAGTTACGATAACCATTACCGGGAAAATCAATATCAACAATATCTGATTCCTTTGTTTGGAAAAAACTGACAGGGAAAGCATATGAATATGAAAGCAATAATAATCGACGACGAACTGAAAGCAATAAACGACCTTACTGAAAAGTTGGCTTCGTTTACCGATATGGAAATCATGGCAACGGCAACTAATGCCGGAGTCGGACTTAAACTGGTGGAAGACAACTTGCCGGATATCCTGTTTCTGGATGTAGAAATGCCGGAAATGACAGGCATCGAGTTTCTGAAGGAAATGCAAAAGAGGAATATATGGTGTCATGTAGTAGTTACCACGTCTTACAGCATATATATGTTGCCGGCATTCAGGAACGACGCTTACGACTTTCTTACCAAGCCTATAAATGAGAAGGAACTCGAAAGCGTGATTATGCGAATCAGGAAGGATATAAAGAATCCACTCAAAAACAATGCGGAAAGCCAGCAGGCCAAGAGCGGATTCTTGTTGTGTTATACCAATTCCGAGGATTTCCAACTGGTAAACATTTCAACAATCGGGCTGTTCAAGTATAACAGCGAAAACAGGTCTTGGGAAGTTGTTATAGCCAATCAGAAACAGCCAGTGAAACTAAAAAGGGATGTTACGAACAAGGATTTGCTCTCACTCGACAACAGATTCCTGCAAGTAAACCAGAAATTCATAGTAAACATCAACTGTCTGCTGAAAGTGCGCGACAACAGATGCATATTCAATCCGCCTTTCGAAGATATCGACTACGTGAAAGTGGGACGACTCTTCAGAAGAAGACTCGTGGATAGATTCATATCTTTCTAAAAAAAAAGAAAATATAATTACGACAGCCTTTCGAGAGCCGGAATCACAAACATCTTTTTCTTTTGCTCTATTAGTCCCTCGCGGTGCATCGCTTTAAGCTCACGTGAAACATTAAGCCGGCTTTCGCCTATCTCATGCCCCAAACGCACCATGCCGATATTTACCACCTTGCGACCGGCAGGACGCACACAACGGTTCTTTACAAAACTGAATATCTTTTGACGGATACCCGATGGAGATACTTCACAGGTGATTCGCTGCAGCTTCTGTGTCGTCGTGCAAAGAAGGTTCAACACATTGAGACGGAACACTTCCGAGTTGGAAGTAAGCGAAATCACATCCCTTTTATCCAGCCTCAACAAACTGCATTTACTCACAGATTTAAAGGTGCGGGAATAACGCTGCGTCAGACCGAACAGGCGCTCAGGCTGCAACACACACGGCACCGAAAGATATTCTGTTATGGAGTATCCCTTGTCAGCCGAAAAAATCTCAGAAGTAAGTTCTCCGTTTACCACAAACACAAGTTTCTGGGCAAGTTCCCCCTCGCCAACAATAATCTTCCCCTCGTCTACCTTTGAAAAATCAAAAGGCAGATGAGAAATGAGTTCGTCAAATTCCGCTCCGCTCATTCCCTGGAACAAGGGAAGACGAGACAACAGCGAATAAGAATTAAATTCAATATTCATATTCTTGCGCTTTTTTCAAAAGGAGAACACCATCAAAGTCAGACTGGCATAAAAGCAATTACTCCAGATATTTGCCTTTCATCGACGGAGAAAACCACACGGCGTTCTTGCCATTCTTGTCGGAACAAATAAAATATGCCATCAGCTCCGGGTGCCGGCGAAGCACTTGCTTTGCCTTGTCAAGTCCCATAACCATAAACGATGTGGCATAGGCATCGGCAGTGGCACAATTATCAGCAAGCACCGTAGCCGAAAGGATATTGTGCTGAACCGGCATACCAGTCTTGGGGTCAATGGTATGTGCATACTTCTTGCCGTTCTTATAATAGAAATTGCGGTAGTTGCCACTTGTTGCCATAGCCTTGTTAGTTACATTCAGCACGGTCTGCAATTCTTCGTTCACACTGAGAGAATCGTCTGAAGGCTTGGTGACTCCGATTTTCCAGGGCATTCTCTGGTCATTCACACCACATGTAACAATTTCGCCACCAATCTCAACCATATAATTCTTTATGCCCTTCTCCTGCAAGAAACGCGCCACCACATCACAACCGAATCCCTTGGCTATAGCACTGCAGTCAAGCATCGTGTCTGGATTTTTCTTCACTATCCTTCCCTTTACAAGGGATACTTTATGAAAGCCTACAATAGCGCGGAGGCTGTCAAGCTGAGTGGCATCAGGCATATTGCCTGTTTTGAAGCCAAAGCCCCAAGCGTTTACCATGGGGGCAACGGTTATGTCAAAGGCTCCACCTGTTTCTGAGGAAATATGCTCGGCAAGATTAAACACCTCGGCAAACATATCATTCACCACAATGTTTTCATTGCGGTTCACCCTTGATATTACAGACGATGGGTTAAACGTAGACAATGAATTGTCCACCTTTTTTAACTCTGCCTCTATATCTTTTTGTAAATCCTTGTCGCTCTGATATGTTATGTTATATACTGTGCCAAAAACAAAACCCGTGTTCTTCTGAAACGGAACATTGCGCTGCTTCGATACATACAAAGCCAATCCTATAACAACCACTGACAAAAGTGCCAGCTTTATATATCTTCCCTTGTTTCCCATTATATTGTTTTTTAAATATCTATTGCTACATTAAATAAAGCCCCGAAGGCAGATGTTCCCGTTTTCCCATATCCCGGCACATACCACGACTTTCCAAGTTTGCCTTCATTTGCAGAAAGCCGCTGTTTGTATCTCAAGCTCCAACCGAGATGAACAGGACCCACGAGTTTCACATCTACTCCAAGACCTGCCTCCAGCCAATGATAATTACACTTGACGCCTTCTGCTGCATACGGTGCCACATCTCCCCACACGGGATCTTGCACTCCGGGCGAATCCAAATCGTATTTGAAAGAAGTAAAGGCATATCTCACGCCAACAAGCAAGCGGTAAATGTCGTGCTTATTCTTTAAAACATTAAAATCAGCACCCACTCGAAAATATGGAGCATTTGTCTTGTAAGACAGTTGTGTTGTTTGCTCTGTATGGTCTGCCTTGCCATAACCCACCTCAACTACAGGAAAATATTTATCCTTCAAGTTTAGATGAAGGGCTGCCTCATACTGACCATAGTCGCTTACCGCCATCATTACCGGACCTACTATATCGGCTGAAACCGAAAAGCCACGGAACAAAGAAACTGTATCTTTTTCTACTGTCCGCGCAGGACTCTTCCCCCTTTGCGCAACCACAGGCAAAGTAAACATAATGCACAACAGTGTGGACAACAAAAGAAGGCACGACCTACTGATTGCGGGGTGTGAAATATATATAGAAATGTTTTTTTGACGTATCATAGGTTACTTCATGATTTACAACAGCCACAGAATCAATGGCATAGTGTGTAGTTGAAACTCCTGTTATGTTATGAAAGAAAGATGCTGCACAGTCTGTAGATTCAAAATGCATGCGGTCTTCTTTTTTAACTATGATGGTATCAATAGATGAAACATCATCTGCTGATAGTTCCACGAAAAAGGAATCACACGGATGGGCATTGCTTATCGGCAAAGAGAACTGCGTGATGTTCGTATCCTTGTTTATTAAAACCGAATCGCTGCCATCCGTACGGTTTGTAGATATCGTGCAAGTGAGTTTTAATGTATCTACCTTCCCGTCTGGTGTGCGCAGGGAATAATTGGTATAAACCCTATTGTTCATCGTACAATCTATTGAAGAACATGCAGCAAGCGAGAATACAAAAAGTATAAAGGCTGACGCACAACAAACTGTACGCACCAAATGGGATTTATAAAGACTCACCTTGTATATCATATTGTCCATTTCATTTAAATTTACATAGAATCGAATGTTCTATCAAATTTCCTGTTCTATCTGATAGTCATTCCTGTTTGACGAGCTCCGGCTTATCAAATCCCCGAGGAAACCGGCAAGAAACAACTGTGTGCCGATCATCATCATTGTCAAGGATATATAGAAATATGGAGAATCCGTTACCAGGCGTTGCTGTATCCCGTTTGCAAGACACCAAAGCTTGTCTGCTCCAAGACAGAAAGCAGAAACAAAGCCGATAAAAAACATTAAAGTGCCAAGGAAACCGAACACGTGCATTGGCTTACGACCGAAGCTGCTGAGGAACCACAACGTTATCAAGTCAAGATATCCGTTGAAAAAGCGGTTCCATCCCATAAACTTCGACTTGCCAAACTTGCGGGCCTGATGATGCACAGGTTTCTCTCCTATCTTGTCGAATCCAGCATTTTTGGCAAGATATGGTATATATCGGTGCATTTCGCCATACACCTCGATATTCTTTACCACATCACGGCGATAAGCCTTCAGTCCGCAATTGAAGTCATGCAAGTTGTGAATACCGCTCACCTTCCTTGCCGTTGCATTGAAAAGCTTTGTCGGTATCGTTTTCGACAAAGGGTCTCCTTGTTTTCGGTTCATCTTATAACCAGAAACAAGGTCGTAGCCGTCTTCCGTTATCATGCGGTAAAGCTCCGGTATCTCGTCCGGCGAGTCTTGCAAGTCAGCGTCCATTGTTATCACTACATCGCCCTGTGCCTTTTTGAAACCACAATAAAGAGCAGGACTCTTGCCGTAATTGCGGCGGAATTTTATTCCTTTAACTTCATTGTGCTTGGCACTAAGCTCCTGAATAACCTTCCAGGAATTGTCGGTAGAGCCGTCATTTACAAAAATGACTTCATATTTAAAGCCCTTACTGTTCATCACCCGTTCAATCCAAGCGTAAAGTTCGGGCAAAGATTCTTCCTCATTGAAAAGAGGAATAACTACTGATATATCCATAGTAAATGTTTATCTCAAAATATTATAAAATCAAAACGTTATATCATCAAACCAAAAAGTCAAATCATCAAGCCAAAACGTTATATCATCAAATCAAGAAGTCAAATCATCAAATCAAAACGTTCCCAGTGAATTTTCTATAAATCAAACTTTCCGAACTACGACAGCAACAGGCAAGCTTAGAATAAGACTTACCACTCCATTAACTGTAAGGAACTGGAAAGCTATTTCAACAGGTCTTACCTCGCCCATCGTGTTTTGCAATATGGCAATCAGTTGCTTGGCATCCATTCCATAAGAATCTTTCACAATGGCAGCATATTCTGGTGTTGAAAGCATCGTAACATATTGATTTATCAGATACCCGTGGTCGAGAAATTGAAAATACACACATTGGGCAACGGCCATCAGAAGAGTTGCCTTAAAGCATGTCTGCACGGAATAAAGCAAAGCTCTACCATAGGAAATTCGCCCGTAAAGCACTTTGTCGCGGAATTTTTTCATTCGCACCACAAGGACGCCCACTGATGCTATTGCCAAAGCTATAGCAACAAAACTAAGCAGAGGCATCTGGAATTCTCCTACAAAACACAGGAAGCTTAATATCCACATACCCCCGATTATTGATCCGTCGATATTTGAATATGCAGTAAACAGACTATAATCCTCGCCTGAAGTATTCATTCTATTATCCATATTAATCATATAACGGTGCAAAAGTACTTAAATTATATCATATATATATTGTCAGCAAGTATATTTTTTTGATTTTTCGCATGAAAAAATTTGCAGATAAGGGAAAAAGCATTACCTTTGCACCCGCAATAAGCGAAACAAGACGGGTAAGTCTTGTACGGCCAGCTCCCTTCGAATCCTCCAGGACGGGAACGTAGCAAAGGTA
>CAKQDG010000053.1 GCA_934219025.1 uncultured Prevotella sp.
CGACTATCAATATAACAGGTGCCCCATAGAAAGGGTCAGACGTAGTTCCCATCACCTCGGCATTAAGCTTCGACAACCGGTCGCGCACCGTCTTGTTCGTTACCACAATAATCCTCGGCGACTGCATCCCCATGCCCGTAGGTGCATATTCGCCAGCCTTCACAATTTCGTTGATAAGTTCGTCACTCGGCATGCGTTCCGGGTCGAAACCGCGCACGCTCCTTCTTGTTTCAAGAGCCTTCAGTGTTTCGTTCATAATACTTTCTCCTATTTGTTTTTGTTCCTGTCGTTGATAATGTCAGCCATATTCTCCGAAGCCCAGCCGATAAGGGCGTTTGTGATGGGTATGAGCGACATGCTGCGCTCCGTAAGCCTGTATTCCACTCTTGGCGGAACCTCGGCATACACCTGTCGGCTTACGTATCCGTCGGTTTCCAGGGTGCGCAGCGTACTGGTCAGCATCTTCTGCGAGATGTCGGGGATGAGCCTTCGCAGTTCATTGAAACGCATCGGTTCCTTTTCGTTTCGGTTTAGCGTATACATCACGAGCAGCGACCATTTGTCGCATATCCTTGCCAGCACGTTGCGTATCGGGCAGTCGGTGAATACCGTTTCCTTTATAGCTTTGGTCATTATCTAAATGCTTTATAATCAATATTAGGCTACAAAAGTAACCATTAGCTCTGAAAAAGACAAACAAGACAGAGTTAATGTTGGTTAATCCTTTTATTGTTGTGTTGCAGAAAAGTTTTGCAGGTCAATTTCATTTCACTATAAAAATCCCTCTCTATACTCCACAATATAAATATATTGATGGGGTAGGAGAGGGAGGAATATAAAAAGAGAAAAACTATTAGCGAACGACAAATTTCTTTCCGCCTATGATGTATATACCCATAGGCATATTGTCAGGCAAATGCCCCTTGCCGGAAACTGTTGCGATGCGTCTTCCAGTCAGGTCATACACCTCCTTGGACTTTTCGGAAAGCTTAAGGCCATTTTCCGCAGTTTCAATACCGCTCGTTGTATCCACATTGACGGTGTTTGAAACTTGAGACAGACGTGTGCCCATACGAGCCTGAACAGTGTAGGCATATTTCTTTTCCGGATCCAACTGACCAAAAGTATATCTGCAAGTATTGCTTTCTGTGGCAGCGACAGTTGCAGAACTCTCGGCATGGTACAGGTCGTAAAAATAGCCCAGGTATACATCGTCAAGGAATACATAGCCGTTTTTCACGTCAATGTCGCGTGTAAGAACCAGTCTGATGCTATCGGCATTGTCGATGTTTATATCCTCCTGAAGGCTGCGCGGGCGGTCGGCGTTCATAGTCCACACCGATGTCCACTTTCCGTCTTTATACATGTCAAGACTGAGAATGATTCCAGTCTTGCTGGCGCGATGCCAAAACTTCACGCTGCTTATCTTATAGTCTGGAACACAAGCTACCAGCATTGCACTGTCTGAAGCAAGGCGTACCGACGGAGAGCTTTCTCCATAATAAGTGCTGTATGCCGAACGCTGTTCAGACAGTTTCCATCCCTTAGGCAAATTACTGTCGTTAGCCGTATAGGTGTCGAATCCTGTGCCATATGTACCCGCGCCGTCGTTAGTACGTGTAAGCAAGTTTACTATGTAGCTGTCGGCATCCTTTACGGGTTGCCATAGGGCAGTGAAGCCTGTACCGTTATATCCCTCGCAGGGTAGGGCTATGGGGATAGTCTCTTCTATCTGCCTTGTAGTGGTGGAGAAGGCTACATACACCGTGTCCGAGCTCAAGGAATTTACTGTGCTTACCACTTTCGCAGTATATCCTGTTTCCGGTTGCAAACCAGTCACTTCATACGAACCTTCAGCTTGAGCCTTCGTCTGTGCGATAACTTCGTCTCCGTGACAAACACACACGGAATATCCGTTTGCAATGTCGACTTCTTTCCATTTGACACAGGCTTTTGTACCTGTGATGTCGGTTACTTCCACACTCGGCGACTGAAGTTTATACCCGGAGTTGCTGAGGATAAACTGTGATGTCTCGTCTGCCTTTTCCTGTAGCCACGCAAAGCCAAACACTTTGCTGTTGTCCCACGACCAGAAATCATATGTCGTAACGTTCTTGTTTCCAGGGAAAGGGTCATTTGGAGAACCGGCAACAGTGGGAATGTTGCTTGCCTCAACAATATCCACCCTTTGGTGATTCTGGACGGCATTAACAGCATTTTTGTCCCATACAGCCTGATCTTCGTCGATATGCCATACAAGAAGTCCGTGACCGGGCAAATATGTATCCCAGCCTTTTTGCTGACGGTTTTCGATGATATAGTATTCAGAGTCTTTGTCTGCCACAGATATGCGATAAGCCTCTCCCGTGTCCTCATAAGGTGCAGTGTTGATTATCCCGCTTGCCGTGGCATTGAGTTCTGTCAGCGAAGACCATCCCAAAGAACAGCGTTCGAAAGCCGAGAATGTTGGCGGACAATTTTGCTGGTTGTTATAAGAGCCGGAAGCCATTACATCCCACATGCCGGGTTGGTTTGTCAGTGAACTTGAACTCGTGTTGTAATGGTCGGCAAGTCCAAGTACATGACCGAACTCGTGTACGAATGTTCCTATTCCCACTGGCTTGTCTGTCTGTCCGTTGAGTTCCTGCGACACAGTATAACGGTCTACGGTTACTCCGTCCACCTTGAATGTCTGGTCTGTCCTGTTTACAGACGACAGGTTGCCGCTGTGGGGCCATATTGTATTGCTGTCCTGACTGTCAGCCTGTCCGTATCCGGCATAGATGCAATATACATTGTCCACTACACCGTCCCCGTCGGTATCAAACAGCGAGAAGTCTACATCGTACTGGCTGTTTACCAATGGCACAGCTTCTTGTATCAGTTTGTAAGTGTCGGATGTACCCTGGTTGCCTCCGGCATAGTCGCTGTAGTTTCCTTTTAATGTTACAGGACCATACACTTTGAACTGCGGGTCGTACAGATAGTTAGAGCCATAGCGGTAGAAGTCATACACCGAACCTTTTGCACCGTTCTCGCAGAAACCTTCCTGATGAAAGAATTTGTCGTAGTATTCCACAGGGTCAGTTCCTGTGGAGAATTTCTTGTTGGCAAATTGCACAAGTATGACAAGCACATCATGCTTGCCTGTTGTAGGTACATCGCTGATGCGCATCCCCATTGCCATTGCTTTGCGGGATGCTGTATGGCTAATGCCCTCGCTTTCACGTGCCTTGCGCCAATCGGCAGAGAACTGTGTCATAATAATATTTTTGTCAACTGCCGCCAAAAACTCTTGTGTTGCAACATTACGATTTTCAGGATCTGTTGCAATGATTCCGCTTGACACCATTTTGCCGCCTCTGATCGAGGCATATTCGTAGTTGCCCGACTTGCTGTTGAAAAGCAGTGGATACCCGTCTTCGGTCAGAGTAATATGGCTGTATTCATCGCCAATGCGCTGTATCACAATCTCTGTGCCGTCAGCTTGTCGTGCTTTCATCTTGCCGGGATATGCCGGTATTGCAGAGGCATTTGAAACCGACAGTGCCAAGAGAAATGCGAAGAATGTCTTTCTGAAAATGTTACGCATATTATTGTAATTTTTTGTTATTCATAAACCTTGCGTACGGTTCCGTTGCTGAAGAGCAAGATATTTAATCCCGGCTGCTTGTGTGTCAGACGCATGCCATTTGCATTATAGATGGCTTTCACCGTAGCATTGGCAGAGTCATTTACTGAAGCAATTGATGTCGTGATGTCATCATGGCCTTCCAGACTTACACTTGCAGCGTTGTACACATCACAGTTGTTTGGTGTAGACCTGTCATAGTTGTTGACAAAGGCAACAACTTCCATATTTTTTGTATTCCAACTCTTGTCCACCGTAACCTTGTATGTGGCATAAGTATAGTCATCGTCAGAAAGTGAAACGCTTTCGCCTTTCTCGTCGGTAACAAATAACCTGTTCACATTGTTGTGCTCATAGTTCTTGTCTGTAGAACCGGATTGTTCCCCGTGCAGTCCGTTTTCTGTCAAGTAAATATTGAGCACGGGATTACTGCCCAAATACATTCCCTCAACTTTTTTCATGCCTACCTGAATAGTAAGTTCCCTTGTTGAGGAATTGTAGTAGCGCTTGACATTTAAGTATAATGGAGAAGATTTTGCCTGTCTGTCGTGCAACATAGCCTTGATGAGAACTGATGCAGGAGTTAAAAATACTGGACTTGGTTTGTTTCCGGATGTTGACAAGCCGATGTCTTCACCCCAGTAGTGACGGTCAATCATAAGTCCTGGTGCAAATGTAGCTGAACCGTCATTGAAGAACCAGGTCAGTTCGGAACTTCCTGGAGCGGTAAAATCATCGGTGCCATATCCCCAGTGGTGCGCCACTTCAACGTAGTTAGTCTCGTCTTTCAGAGCTTCAGCCAGTCGTTCATGTCCTCCAGGACAATTAATGCAGTCTTGACCGGTGAATACTTCCAATAGAACATTTCTTTCCACAATTTCTCTAACCACATTAAGAGGGCTTACGACAGTATTGTTAAACGCATACTCGTCAGCAACCCCGCCTAAAGAAACAAGTTGGATTTTCGTTTTATAGAGTCCTATTTTATCAACTCCGTCAATTGGCAAGGAGAATGTTCCTGTTTCTCCAGGAAGTACATCTGCCACAACGGCATCGGCTTCTTGTGCTCCGTTGCCAAAGTCATAGCTCATGCGTGCAGATGAGAGTGTCTGGTTGGTATTGTTTCGGATAAGTCCTGTAAAAGCAAACGGCTTGTCAATGCCTACCGAAAGGGAATCTACAGAAAGCAAGGCACCGTCGGCATGTGTATAGCTATCGCCGTCAATAAGCAGTTCGATACAGATTGGTCTATAGCTTTGGGCAGCACGGTCTTGCCATTTGCCGTTTGTATATGCAAAACAACTGTTTGGCGTGACGTTGCCAGACACACATGGGGTTACTCCAGATGGCGTTTCGAAACCGACATACAGGTCTTCTGCCGGGTATGTCATACTTTTGTCGAAATAAATGTCATTCCATCCCTGATAGAGCGAAGTAGAATTGAATGTCATCATATTCTTGCCGTCAATCTTGCTGCGGATGAAAATCCTGGTGCCGTTGGCCACGTCGCCGGCAACCCCTATTCTTACGCCTATAATCGTTGCCCCCTGATACATCGGAAATTCGTCGGCCGGAAACAAAGCCGCCACCTGCGATGTGCCGTCGAGTGTCCTTTCTGCCGTTCCGCCGTCGCAATATCCAAGGGAAATGTTGTCTGCATCTATTGTCAGTCCGCCCGACAGTAATAGAAGCAGTGATAGTATTGTTTTTCTCATTTTTTATATTTCTAAAGTTAAAAGGAGGTCATGCCTCAATAACGAGACATGCCTCCGATTTAATGTTAAAAGTATTCTTTTACTTGCTTGTCAGTTTGCCCTTGTAGTCGATGTCGTTTCCTTTTATGCAGAAAATATACACATCGTCATTACCTTGCAGACAAACAGTGTTTGCTCCTGGTGTCAAGACTGCATTGTATAGCAACTGACCTGCGGCATTTGCCACTGTCATGCGACAGGTTTCAGATACCGTTACATTGAAATTGCCATCAGTAGTCTGGTTGATAACAACATCTTTGCTTTCGGCAGTACAGATGTCGCTTGTTCCGTCAGGAGCGAGTATATTTGAATATTCTGCTTCAGAGTTGCCGCTTGCATAGATGGTCTCAACAGCCCAACGGTAGTTCTGGTTCTTCTTGTCAAGATTTCCCCAACCGTTGTCCGTATAAGTTGTCTCAGAAGCTGAAGTCGAAGCCAATTTGGTCCATGCCGATGGATTGTTCTCCTGTCCGCATGCAAGGCGATAGACCTGATAGCCCTTTACCGCTACGGCTGAAGCTCGAAGTGGAGTATGGTTAGCTGCTGGAGCCTTCACGTTTGCAGAGCGTGTCATCTTCAATCCTTTCAGACTGTTGCCTCGCGGTTCGGAAGCTGCAAGTGCAGGTGCTTTTTCCGGAGCTTCGCCATCGATAGCCTCACAGTAAGTGTGGATTAGGTTGTTGTAGTCGAAGCTTGAAGCTGCACTGTGTACCTGTGTCCAGCCTTGACCGAAGTTTGCCCAATCGCCTTTGCCTTTGACACAAGGACCATTGTCAATACCAAATACACTGCCTGAACCTACGAAGGTATAGCCTAAGAGCAGAGTTTCATCGCCTGATATATAATAAGGAGAATTGAACTCAACCTCGTTCCACTGGTTCATCTTCACGTCTTCAGCCTTCTGACTTGCCACTTCCTCAAAGTTGTCTTCGTCAATCTGGCGCCATACCTTTACTGTCCATTTTGCTCCTGCGCTTACAGGAGAATCTGAGTAGTAGGTAGGGAAGAATGAAATCTTCTTCACATAGAGTTCCTTCATACCTTTGGCAATCTGGTCTTCTGGAGTATAGAGCTGAGCTATAGAGCCAGAACCTGTAGACGAACCGTAACCAGCATAGGCAGTGCCGTTGTCCCAGTAAGCCCATCCCTGGCGCGGAGCGTAGCTGCCCGGTGTGCGCCATGTAACCTTTACGTTGCTATTGTCGGCAGCAGACTTGGCCTGAACCATTACCGGCGAGAGCTTGGTTTCAGCAAGCTGCAAGTTAAAGGTAATCTTCGACTCGTCGAAATCTTTAGTTACGGAGAGTGTGTCATATCCTTCTTTTGCAACTGTAATTTCATAAGCTTTCCCCTTTGTAATCTCCGGGATTATAGCCATGCCGTCATCGCCAACCTTGCCGGTATACAGCTTGTCTGTTGCATATACTGTTACGGTTGCTCCTGCTGCATCAAGTCCGTTGTTTGTCGTAACCTGGAATGTGGCAAGTGATACTTTGCCCTTAGGCAGAGTCTTGCTGAATGTCGGTTCAGAAGCCACGTTGCCGAAGTATATAGACTTCGCTGCATACTTGTAGTCTGCATCAGCAATTTGTTCCCATGTCTTGTCTGTATAAGACTGCTCTGACAGAGCATCCTTTGTAACGAGAGTCCAGTTTTCTTCACTGTTGTTGTCATTGCTCTTAAGTCTGTAGAGTTGGTAAGTAACAGCGCTATGGTCTTCCTTCGTGCGGTCTGGCACTGTGGTAAGATGTGCCGAAATCTCAAAGTTTATGCCATATGCAAGACTATACCATGTATAGCTGTTTGATTGGTATGTATAGCCATACATCATTCCACCGCCCTTTGTCAGCGGTCCGTCGTCAACGCCAAATGGATATTTGTCGGATTCCGGTGTTACCTCATATGCGATATAGTATGATTTTGAAGGATCAAGTTTAACCGGACTGTCAAGTGCTACGCTAACCCAGCGGTCACCCTTTTCCACGTCAACATCCTTGTTCCATACTACAACCTCCTGACCATCCAAGCCGGACCATAGCTGAACATTGTATGTCAGGTCGGCACCGGCACGGAAGCTGATGCTGTCGATATAGAAGTTTGTATAGTCGTAAGCCTTCAGGTCGTCAGCATCGAAGTGTGCACCGACGAGTATCGGATCTTCCGATTTGAACGAGATGTTTTGAGAGTGTTCGTGGCATTTGATAAGTTTATCGGTGAAAGCCGAAGACGGAGCATCCCATGCAAGACGCGCCTCGTTGATATAGTCCGTGGCATCAAGCTGCGGAACTGGTGTTGCGGCAAAATCTACGTTAGCCGTAAGTTCCTGACTATTCTCGTTAATCTGCACAGCTTCAGCATAACGCTTGTAGTATGGCTTGAGAACCTGGAGCGTGTATTGACCGAAGTGAACGTTGCTGAATGTAACCTTTCCGTCAGTGCCGGCATTCTGCGTCATCGTACCCTCATTGTTGTAGAGTTTCGCTTCTGCACCTTCGGCATTACCCTTGTCTGTTGCTATTGTAACATTTACAGTAGCATAGCGTCCCTTGTCTACACCGTCAGAGAAAGTAGGCTCTGATTCAACTTCGCTGCCTCGCTTTGGAGTTCCGTATGTGGCACGCACGGCAAATCGGTATGGTTTGTTTTCGACTGCATCCCACTTTTCGTCGGTGAAGTCTGTTGCTGTAACCGTCTCGCTGTTCAGTTTTGTCCATTTTTCAGCAGAGTTTTCCTGACCGCATTCCAGACGATAGATGTTATAGCCCAAAGGCTTTTTGCGTACAGGAGCTTTTGCCGGTGCACTTATTGCGGCAACAGTCTTAGGCAACATTTTTACCTGATAGTCTACAACGGCAGTAGATTCATCTTTCTGAGTTACAGGAATAATACTTGAAGTTACCTTGGTATTAGTTGTCATAGCCATTCTGATTGCTTTCAGTTCAGCAAGAGCGTTAAGCTTGTTGCTGCTCTCAGAAGAAGCCCATTCAACAGGAGCAGAATTTGTATTACTGCCGAACACTGCAGCAATAGACCAGTTGTAGTTCATTTGGTCTGGCAGTTCTTCGTGTGCAGAAGTCCATTTTCTGTTCACGTTGTCGTATATCACATCGCCGCCTTCAACAGCAGGACCGGCATCGAAGCCAACAGGATATGAACCAAGACCTGCAACAACGGAATATCCGAACACAAGGTCTTTTGTAGGATCAACCTTATAAGCCTTCTTCAACTTATATGTGTTCCATTCTTCATATGAAGTAGGATTGAAAGATTCTTCATAAACAAGAGCTTCATTTCCCGTCTCGCCCTGCCAGATATTCAGAGTGAATGTTCCGGTGCACATCGGTACATAGCGCAATGCCGTGAGGTAATAGTCGCCGTCTACTCCAAGAGCCTTCAGTTCGCTTGCGGTGTATCGCTGACCGATAGTCAGCTTGTCGGTGCTACCGCCAAACAGTCCGGCATAGTTGTCGGCAGCTTTTGATGCCGAAATAGGCTGTATGGCCTCTTTCCATGTAATCGAAGCTGTTTTTCCGTTGTCAATAGCCTTGACGTTGCAAGGGGCAGCAGTAGAAGGAGCAAGGCTGTATTTAGCCTCGTCGTCCTCGTAGAACATTTCATCGCTGAATGATGTAGTCTCGTAGTCGGGAGCTTTCACTACAACAGTATAAGGCAGTTCCTCGTAGATGCCGTCTACCGAGAAGTTACCCTCGTCGTCTGTAGTGGCAGTAAGAACGTTGTCGCCCTTGAATACTACCGTTGCTCCGGCAATACCCTTAGAACTGTCAATCTTGTCGCATACAACTCCGCTTATAGATACAGGCACAGCCTGCTCAACACCTTCTATATCAATATTAGTAGTCTCACCGGCAACCACTTCTCCTTCGCCATATTGCTCGGCATATCCTGTGCCGGATGTCTTCAGCACAGCATCTCCTACTGGGAAATAAGGGAAGGTGTAGTTTCCGTTCTCATCGGTAACAGTCGAGAGCTTTCCGTCATATTCCATTTGTTTCACGGTAATACCGCTTATGGCGTTGCCTTCGCTGTCGGAAACCTTTCCTGTAACAGTTCCCGTTTTACTGTGGTCGAAGAAGAAAACGGTGTTAGGAATAGTTGAGAAAAAATTGCCGATGCTGTTGTCCGGATTTGCCGGGTCTGGTTTGTCGTCGAGATAGGTAATCTTTCTCGATGCACCAATTCCGTATTCCGTCACGTAAGTTCCGATACCGTCGCCGTCGTTAAGGAAAATATGTCCGTCGTGGTCTCCCACAATGAGAAGTGCCAAATTTCCGCCGCTATATGCAAACGGTTTCTTGAATGGTATTACCAGCTCATATGAGCCGCGCTTGAAGTTGAGCGTGCCATTGAAAACCTCGGTCATGTTTTCGTCAACTGGAATCCATCCCTTGTTCATGTCCGTGCGGTCTGTTGCGCCAAGATAAACTCTGAACGGGATGTTGAGATAGTCGCGGCTCTGTCCCATGCGCACCTTAATGGCAAGCGAGTCGATGTTTCCCGCCATGTTCTGCAAGTCCTTTCCGTGATATATAGTTTCGAAGAATGTATATCCCAAGTCTGCGAAAGGAATAGAACCAGAAACTTCAGAAGAAGAACCTATTGTTACAGCCTTTGTTCCGTTAGGTTGGATGTTGAGCCAACTCTGAGCCGTGGTGTTGTCGCTCTCACATTCGTCGCCATCCATGACAACACGTCCGCGAACGGCAAAGCGTCCCGGTTCCTTTGGAGCGGTCCATGTGATATTTGCCGTTGCTGTAGCCTCGGCAGCCATTGCGCGGTTTACAATAGTAGACCCGAGCACATTGTCGGCATCGTCAATAAGCTGTACGGTGAATTTGCTTGCGCTTTTGCCTGTTCCTGTATTTGTGTAGGTTACACCGGTAGATAATTTCTGTCCGGCAGTAGGGTCGGTATTCATATTGTGCACCGAAGTAGCCTCGATATTGCTCTTCAATATCTGTTCGATACGGATATTGTCCATATAGAAGAAAGAAGAGGGCGTGTCGTGCAACCAGAACGAGACATAGTAGATGCCAGACTCGGCAGGCTTGAAAGTCTGGCTCACAGTGCTCCATGAGTCAGAAGTCTTGTCGCTCATTGTGACAAGGCTGTTTGTCTGTGCGCTCATCGTTGCAGCCTTGCCGTATGCCACGTTGAGGCTGAAACTGTTCATTGGCGTGTTAAGCACATCAAACGAAATTTTGTATTCCTTGCCGGCAGAAAGTTCTATCGGTGCAGAGTAAAGAGTTTCGTCCTTTGCCACGCTTGTCTGTGTATAGTCGTATCCTATGCAGCCTGGACCTCCGTTGCCGCGGTATCCGTTGAATGTCCACGTATGTCCGTCGTTGTTGTTGTCGGCAATGGTCCAAGTAGAGAAGGTTGTTTTGTCTTCCCATCCTTCTCGAATAGGCAATGTTGCGCTCGAACCGATAACCACGCAACCGGTAGTTGCTGTACCGCCTACACCGGCATCTGTAATGGCTGTAATCTGATAGTAGTAGTTGGCATAGCCGTCAAAGCTGTCGTCCTCAAACTGTGTGTCGGTAAGGTCGTTTGTAAGAACCTTTCCTCCAGGCTGGCGCACAATGCGGTATCGGAGTCCTGTCGTGTCAAACCATCCGCCTCTGCCTCCGAATTCGGGAGCCTCCCATTCGAGGTTCACCACGTCGCCCTCTTTGTCGTAGTCGAGCGATACATTCTGAGGTGCACCGGCATAGTCGATGCCTACAAACGTATTTACCGTGGCTGCTTCACTCTCGCCCGAAGCGTTGGCAACAACCACTCTGTATGTATGTTTTCCTTCAGAAGGGGCAGGGTCTGTCCAAGTCATCTTTGCGCCCGGTGCCACCCCCTCGGTAATGGTCACGGCATCCTCTTTGTCCTTGTATATTTTTACATAGCTGATAGCGTCGAGCTTTTCTCCGCCCTTGCTCAATGTTGGGCAAATCCAGCTCAGTCCCATGCTCACCTCGCCTTGAGCACCAGGCACGGGCTTCAGGTTGGCTACAGCTTCCGGTGTGGCATTGTTGCTTACAGCCTCAACGCGGAACTCGTCGATAAAGACCTGATATGTAAGCTCCGTACTGTTCGTCTGATAAGGCGAGTCGTCATGGAAGGCAAAATAGTATTTGCCGTCGGCAGGAACCTCAAATTCTTTTTTGTATGTGTCCCATTCATCACCAGTATAGTCTATGAGCTTTGTCTTGTCCGACGTGTCGGTTGGACTTTTCAGCAGATACAGGTGCAGTGAAGCGTTAAACCAGTTTGTTACGTAGAAGGAAGTGCGGTAAGTCATTCCCTTTTTCAGATTCAACGGCGGACTTATAAGCCAGTTGTCGCAGGCTACATTCTTTGGGCCTTGGCTTTGATTGAGTGCGGCCGAACCGGAATAGTCAAGTCCTCCGTTCTTTTTCCAATACCATGAAATGGAATTGTTGTTAATCTGTGTCCATGAATTAAGAAAAGAGTCATCGTTGAACGACTCATAGAAAGGCGGTGTCTCGCCCTCTTGCTTTTCGGAAGCCATCCGTACAACCTTTTTGGTCATCGTCCTGTTGGACCCGGCTAATGCCGGTAGCCCGCCAGCCACGATGCAACCAAAGGCTATGGCGAATGACATGCATTTAAATTTTTTCATAAGCAAAAAAAGTTAAAAAATCATTTATTGATAAATCCGTTGCAAATGTATTTAATTTCAGACTTTTCGTATTGCATGGATAACTCCAAATATCTCTATTTTCAAGAAAACTAAGTTTTTTTCTTGATTTTCCTCCTTTTACATTACCTTTGCAATATGTTTCTTGAAATTAAACATCTATTTGACAGAATATTGCTTTCGATGCTATTGCTCATGATAGCATTGCAGGTTTCTGCTGTTTCAAAGGAGCCAACGGACAGCCAAAATCTTTTGGCCACTGCCAACCGTTACATGAGCTACGAACAGTATACGGAAGCTTTGCCTCTTTATATAAAAGTTCTTGAGAAAGCAGAATCAGAAGATGACAGACAGTTACAGGCAACATGTCTTGGAAATATCGGAAATATCTATGGCTTTATGGAAAACACTGAGCGTGCCATATATTATTATAAAAAAGGTTTTGATATTTCCACAAAAGAAAAGTCTACAGCTCAGCAGCTGAAGTTTGCAATAAATCTTGTTGCCTGTTATTGTATGCAGGGTGATTTGCAGAATGCGCAGAAATACTACAAGACGCAGATGAGTCTACCTTACAAATCAAATCCAATGATGCGCTATTATGCATATTGCAATGCCAGCAATATAGCTATGCTGAAAGGAAATGTCAGTGTTGCTCTGTATCATCAGCAGCAAGCATTGCAACTGGTGATGGACTCTAATATGGATCCAGCTTTCGAAGGGGCAATACACCACGATTTGGGCAAGATATATTATACTGCGCAACAATATTCCAAGGCAACAGAAGAATATAAGAAGTCTTGTAGTATCTTCGACAGAATAAAAAGAAAGAAACAGGAAGCAACCGTCTTCCGTGACCTGTATGTTGTCTGCAACCGCCAGAAAAACAATGAACTTGCTGCCTATTACAAGAACAGATACCTCACTCTCATCGACTCTCTCTTCGACCAGCAGCGCATGAATGCAGCTTCTGCGAAACTGTTTGACTATGAAAAGCAGCAGAATGATATGGTGATAAACCGGCTAAGCAGCCATAATTCTTATTTGACAGTTTCCACATGCATATTCCTTCTGCTTGCTGTCTTGATTGCATTTCTGTATTTTAAGCTGCGCCAGCGCAATTGCCGTTTACTCGAGGCACAGCGCATATTGGTGGAGAAGAATGACGAACTGTTGCGCAATGATGCTGAAAATCAGAAGCTCCGCCGGCAGTATATCGAAATAATCGATAGGCAGAAAAAACTTTCAAGTGGCATCGTAAAAGACAATGTCGATTGTTTAGAGACGATACCAGATAACTCAAGTGAAGAGGAAGACAAAAAAGGTGTAGACAAAAACTTGCCTCTTTCACAGGAACAGACAAATCGTTTGCTGGAGCGTATCAACCATGTCCTTGCCGACGTGAATGTTATCAGTAAGGTTGATTTCAGCCTTTCAATGCTTGCGCAGATGATTGATTCCAACACAAAATATGTTTCTATGGTTATCAACGAAACATATCATAAGAATTTCAAGTCTTATCTCAACGACTTCCGTATCCGTGAAGCATGCCGCAGACTATGCGACACGGACAACTATGGGAATGTTACCATACAAGCCATTTATCAAGATTTGGGATATAAAACAGCCACGGGCTTTATTCAGGCTTTCCGGAAAATAAACGGAATGACTCCCTCCCAATATCAAAAGCTCAAGAGGGAACAAAGTGAAAATCAAGATTGATTTCTTGATATCCGTGGCATCTTTGTTATCCCCGCCACAAGCAACGGGGCGATTATCACCATTCCTCCTGAATGGCGGATTTTTACAAAACTTCACACTGAAATGTTAAAAAACGGCTGCTTCTTGAGCGCGAGAATCGAATATTTTCTTCCGAAGAAAGTTTTGCCCGAAAATGCGCCGTTCTCGCTTGAAAAACGGAATGCGTTGTCAGCCAATCAGTTAGCTGCTAAAAAGAGTGATAGAGCGCTGTCGTCTTTTGTCAAAGCAATGCTTTGCTTTGAATGAAGCAATGCTTTGCTCCCGGCAAACGGCGTTTTGAAAAAGCTAAAATCAACTTTTCTGTGTTAAAAATCATGCGCTATCGTACGGTTTTGTCCTGTTATGCATGTTTGGGCGTAACGGCATAGTGTTCTTTCTCCAGATATTGTGGCAGAATTCTGACTTTTGTGGAGAAAAAACAGAAAAATATAATGTTAAATGCTCGCTGCTGCAAACTTAATAAATGTTATTGTTATGCCCTCAGAGCATTTGCTGCGATTTATGATGAAAAATTTGATTGAAAAAAAGAAAATACTTACCTTTGTATAACGTACAAGATAAGTTGCATAAATTAGGTTCAAATATAAGTTTTTATGACACAGATATGGATTAGTGCATTAGGGCTTTGTGGGTCAACGTTGATAGGAACGCTCTTGGGATTCCTTATAAAAGAGTTGCCACACAAGTGGAACGATACTGTTTTGGGATATTGTGCCGGCGTCATGCTGGCTGCATCCATCTTGGGACTTATTGTTCCGGCTTTTGACATGACTGTGTCTTCAAACGTGTGGATAGTGGTTGTTGGCGTGATGGCAGGAGCCTTGTTTCTTAATGTGCTCGATTTTCTCACGCCACATCTGCATCACATCACGGGTTTAGACCAAGAGGAACATCGCAACAACAAGACATTGAACCACATATTGCTTTTTGTTATGGCAATAGCCCTGCACAAGATGCCCGAAGGCATTGCCGCAGGAGTGAGCATGAGCACAGAAGAGACCGACTGGTCGGTAAGCATGGGCATTGCCCTGCAGAACATACCCGAAGGAATGGTGATTATCGCCCCGTTGCTTGTGGCGGGGGTAACAAAAATGCGCACGGCATTAATTTCGCTTGCCATCTCACTGCTCGAAATCCTCGGCGTGTGGATAGGTTTCGGATTGGGGTCTGTGTCAGAAACCCTCCTGCCCGTAATGCTCGGTTTTGCCGGCGGGGCTATGCTCTATGTTACGAGCGACGAGATGATTCCCGAAACCCATGCCCACGGATATCAGAAACAGGCCACTTATGCCCTGCTGCTTGGCTTCATTACTCTTTTGCTGATGGATAAAATAGTGTGAATCTGTGTGTGCGTTATAATTCAAGAATTACCAAAATATATTTATATGCAAGACTTTGCGGCAATAGATTTCGAAACAGCCAACAGTGAGCGCTCGTCAGTATGCTCCGTTGGCGTGGTGATATACAAGAATGGCAAAAAGGTGGACGAATTCTATTCTCTCATAAAGCCAGAGCCGGAGTATTACAACTTCTG
>CAKQDG010000054.1 GCA_934219025.1 uncultured Prevotella sp.
TGTAGCATATACGAAGGCTGCGGAAGATGGAACTCATAGTCGCTCGCCACGAGTCCGTCGATGCCCTCAACAGCAAGACGAACCATGTTCAGCCTGTCCTCATCAGGCATAAGACTGTCGGTAGCTTTCAGCGGATTGTGTGGCGACACAACGAGCCATACCTCATCAAGTTTGGCAAGTTCCCTTATCTTGCTTGCCAACGCAATATGCCCGTTGTGCACGGGGTTGAACGACCCGCCGAAAATGCCGATTCTCATATCATTATATTATTTGTCAAGGAAGCGGCTTATAGTTTCATAAGCCTCCTGCTTTGCTGTTTCAAGATTGTCGTTAACGACGACATGGTCGAATTTCGGTGCAAACGAGAGTTCGAATTCGGCTCTGCGGATGCGGTCTTCGATTACTTCCGGAGCATCCGTACCGCGCCCGTTCAAGCGGTTGCGCAGTTCCTCTATTGACGGTGGCTGCACGAAAACGCTGAGAGCCTTGTCTGCATAAATCTTCTTTATGTTGCATCCGCCTTTAACATCCACATCGAGCACCACGTTCTCGCCGGCAGAGAGCTGTTTCTCTACCTGAGCCTTCAGCGTGCCGTAGAAGCGGTCGGCATAAACTTCCTCATATTCCAGAAACTCACCGTTGGCGATACGCTGACGGAATTCCTCGGGAGAAACGAAGAAGTATTCCACTCCGTTCTGTTCCGTGCCCCTCGGCTTGCGACTTGTGCAGGAGATACTGAAATGCAGGTTCAGTTCCTTGTGCTCCTGCATGAGCCAGTTTATGATAGTGCTCTTTCCGCTGCCGCTCGGAGCGGAAAAGATAATAACCTTTCCCTGTTTCATCAATGAAATTGATTTTATAGACTATATATAAGCCTTAAAAATTATTTGTAATGATAATCTTTTTAGTATGCTTTATTATTAGCAGATTATAGGGCATTAAGCACCTGCTCCTTGATTTGCTCCAGCTCGTCCTTCATCTTCACCACGATATTCTGCATCTCGGCATTGTTGCTCTTGCTGCCGGTGGTGTTGATTTCGCGTCCCATCTCCTGAGCGATGAATCCAAGTTTCTTGCCCACGCCCTGAGTTTCTTCCATCGTCTCACGGAAATACTTCAGATGGTTTGCCAGACGTTGCTTCTCCTCGCTGATGTCGAGCTTCTCGATATAGTAAATCAGTTCCTGCTCCAGACGGTTCTTGTCGTATTCCACTTCCGGAATACTCTTCAGTCCGTCGATGATGCGCTGGCGAATCTTCTCCACGCGAGATTTCTCATACGGTTCGATGCTTTCCAGGAGATTCGTGATATTGTCAATCTTCTCGTTGAACTTCTTCTGCAGTGCTGCTCCCTCCTGAAGGCGGAAAGCGTTGAGATTGGCGAGAGCCGTATTGATAGCCTCCGTTGCGGCAGCCCATTCCTCGTCGGAAAGGGTTTCGGTTTCGGTCTTTGTCAGCACATCAGGCATGCGCATCAGGGTATTGAACCAGTCCTGTGGCTCCGGGATATTGTTTTTGGCAGCGATGTCTTTCAGCTGTGCATAGTAGTTTGCCACGAGTGCAGCATTTACCGGAGTTGCATCAACCACGGTGTCTTTTTCTATCCAGATGCTGAAATCCACTTTTCCGCGGGTCAGAGCCTGTGCCACCATCTGTCGTATCTGCATTTCCTTCTCCCTGTAGATAGGGGCGATGCGTGTGGAGAGGTCGAGGGCTTTGCTGTTGAGCGATTTCACCTCTACGTTTATTTTCTTTTCTCCGAATTCCACTACGGCCTTGCCGTAGCCTGTCATTGACTGTATCATTGTCTTGTCTTTATTTTATATTCCAAATGCAAAAGTACATAATATTTACGAGAAAACTTCTCTTTTCCACCTATTTATATCATAGTGCGGAACGAGTCGACAACTCCGAGCAGGTGTTTCTCATCGTCTACCACGAGAACGCAGTGGATCTTGTTCTTGTGCAGAATGTCCTCGATTTCCGTTATCTTTGTGTCGGGCGAAACCATCTTAGGTGTGCGCGTCATGATGTCTGCCACTGAGAGCTGGAAGAACTTGTCTTGTGATTTCTGCATCGCGCGGCGTATGTCGCCATCGGTTATAAGGCCAACCACTCTGTCGCTCTCTGTTGCCACGCAAAGGCCGAGCCGCCCGTTGCTCACGTGGATTACTGCCTCTCCGAGCTTCACCTCCGGAGCAAGAACCGGCAAGTCTTCGGTGCGCATCACATCGCGCGCCTTCGTGAGCAGTCGCTTGCCAAGGGTGCCGCCAGGGTGGAACTGTGCGAAGTCTGTTGCCTTGAAATTTCTTGCCACCATCAAGGCGCATGCCAAGGCGTCGCCAAGGGCGAGGGCTGCCGTGGTAGACGATGTGGGGGCAAGTCCCAAGGGGCAAGCCTCATGACTTACTCCGGAATTGAGATGTGCCGAAGCATACTGTGCAAGCAGGGAATCAGGGTTTCCGCTCATACCGATTACCGGAATGTTATGCTCTATCATATATGGCATGAAGCGCAACAGCTCATCGGTCTGACCGGAGTTTGAGAGTGCAAGAATCACATCGTCTTGCTGTATCACGCCCAGGTCGCCATGAAAGGCATCAAGCGGATTGATAAAGAAGCTCGGAGTTCCGGTAGACGACAGCGTTGCTGCAATCTTTGCACCGATGTGTCCGCTTTTGCCCACGCCTGTTACGATGAGTTTGCCTTTGCATTTCAGAATTATGTCGACGGCTTTGTTGAAGTCGTCGTTGATATTCGGTATCAGTTCAAGAAGAGCCTGCGACTCGTCTTTGATGCATTTTATTGCGGTGGATATATAGTTGGTCATTGTTGTTTTTTTTTTAGGACTACTCGGACGGCTCGGACTTCTCGGAGTCATCGGAGTCGTCCGAGAAGTCCGAGCCGTCCGTGTAGTCCAAGTAGTCCGAGTTTTCCAATTTTAAATCAGGCTTTTCACTACCCCTTCCAAATCCTTTAGATAAAGCATGTTCGGTCCGTCGCTGAGAGCTTTTTCGGGATTGGGATGCGTTTCAAAGAAATATCCCTGTGCTCCGAAAGCTTTTGCGGCGAGTGCCATCATGGGCACAAACTGGCGGTCGCCGCCTGTTTTGCCGCCTGCTCCGCCTGGGCGCTGCACGCTGTGGGTGCAGTCCATTATTACGCGGTCGGCATACTGTGCCATAATCGGCAGATTGCGGAAGTCCACCACGAGGTTGTTATAGCCAAAGCTGTTGCCTCGCTCCGTGAGCCACACCTCTTTAGCTCCAGCCTCGCGGCATTTCTCCACGGGGTAGCGCATGTCGTCGCCGGAAAGAAACTGTGCTTTCTTTATGTTTACCGTCTTTCCAGTCTTGGCAGCCTCGACAAGAAGGTCGGTCTGCCGGCAGAGGAATGCCGGAATCTGCAACACGTCAACCACTTCGCCCGCCGGCTTTGCCTGCCAACTCTCGTGGATGTCGGTGAGCAGCGGTAGCGAGTATTTCGCTTTCACGTCTGCCAGCATCTGCAGTCCGCGCTCCAGTCCCGGTCCGCGAAAAGAGTGGATGGAAGTTCTGTTTGCCTTGTCAAACGATGCCTTGAAATAGAATGTCAATCCCGTTGCATCGCTAATTCTTTTTACCTCGGCTGCCACCGTGTCGAGCAGTTCTGCCGACTCTATGACACAGGGGCCTGTGATGAATATTGGTTTCATATCTTGTTGTTCTTCCTTTTCTGTTGCGCAAAAATACATCAATTATTTTATTGTGCAAAAAAATATCTGTCTTTATTCCTCTCTGCTCCTTGCCAGACGTGGCTTTATGTCTGCATATTGCCGCTTTAAGGAAGAAAAGCATGCTTTGCTGCTTGTGGAGCAGTGTTTCACTTGCAGTATACCTATGCTGCACTCTTGGTACCAAAATGCTTTCTTGTTTTGGTACTGCCTTATCTCCTGAAAAAATCGTGCCGCATCATGGCGCGAAGTCATGATGCGGCACGATGCCTGTATGGGTTTATATGAAAAATCTTACCATGTGATGCTCATGCCCATGGCGATATTGGCATTGGAGCTGAGCGGTATACATTCCTTGCTCGTCTTGCCCAGGATATGGTCCATACCGATGAAGAAGTTGTAGCCCTTAGGATGGATGTTGAGCACGTAGCCCATACTTGCCGTGAAACTGTTTACGGCGAAGTTCACACCGCCGTCGAGCCACTTCAGAGGTTTCCAGTTTGCGCTCAGTCTGCCTTCGGTCCACGAATAAGCCCCCTTGATGCGCGTGCTGCTCAGCAATCCGAAAGTTATTTTGCGATAAACAGGCAGTGTGTATTCGCAGCCCACATTCAGTGTAGCACCGATGCCTGTGGTTCTGCCACCCTTGTCGCCATCATCGTTAAGGTTGATGAAGTCGGTAATCTGGTCGCTATATTTGTCAGCTTGATTGTCTATGGTGTTGTTTCCGTCGCTCTTCACGGAAGTGTCGTGAAATCCGTTAAACTCAAAGCTCTTGCTCTTGTTGGAAGCCTGATAGTCATTGCTCCAGCTGATAAAGCCAAGGTCGAGCAGAGAAGCGCTGACAGTCCAGTCGTCGTTGATCTTGTATACGGCACCGAGGTCAACAGCCATACCGAAGCCGCCAAGTCCAGGAGAGTCAATGTCGATGTCGTCAATCTTTTCATACTCTCCTTTACCTTCCTCGTTGTAGTCATCCTTTGTGGTCTTGAACATGAATCCCTTTAGAGATACGTCAGCCTTTGCATCACCGCTCACGGTCCACTTGTCCGTACCTGCGAGGTCTGCCTTCACGTCCTTGAACTGGAAGTCGGCACGTGCTACACCGAACAAGAACTTCAGCTTTGCACCTATACGCAACTTGTCGTTGATTTTGTGAGAGTGGCCGAAAGCCAGTTCCACATACGACTGGGCGCTGGCGTTGATGTCGCCGATGTCGTAAGTCTTGTTGCCCGTGTTGCGGGCAAACTCAAACAGCTCATACGGAAGGCTCATTCCCATCGATGTCTTTGAATTAAGTTCGATGGTGTTATATCCGCCAAAGCCCTTGAAGCCAGCCGAGAGGATAGTGAGATTAACATCTCCCGTCATGCGGTTGTTGCCGGTAGAGAATCCGTCGAGAGCCTTTGAATCGGAGATATACGGGTTCATGAACGTGGTCATCTTCTTGTTGCTGTCGATGCCAAAGCGAGGATTCTTCATAATAACATCCTCGTATCCGAAGTTGCCGTGCATGCTCACGTTGATGTTTCCCAAAGCCGGAATAGAAACAAAACTCTGCTCGTTGTCGTAGGCCGGGTTCATGGTGTGGCGGAAAGCATACTGGTCGGTAAAGTAAGCCGAGTTAAGAGTCTGCGCCACAGTTGTGCCGCCAATCATCATCATTGCTGCGGCAAGTATATGCTTGTTATATATTTTCATAATAGTCAGAATTGTGTTAGATTTTAATTAAAGTCGCCAATCACTTTGCCTACAATCTTTATCTTGATGTCGTCAAGTTTCAGAGTGTGCTTCTCTGCATTCAGCGTGATACCTGTAACGGTAGGAGCTCCGTCCCTCTTTGCTGTGCCCGAAGCGGTGAATACAATGCCGTCGAGCTTCTCCAGAGCACCTTCCTTTGTCTGCGTAATCTTTATTTCCAGTGGAGATTCCTTCACGGTGCTTCCGTCTTCCGATGCGGCAACCTTGTTCTTCCCGTCAGGGAATTCAATCTTTATGCCATCAACAATATCCCTTGTTCCGTCGGTTTTGGCCACACCCACCGGCACCGCTTCAACTTGCAGATAAGCCGGAATGCCGTTTTTCACTGCTGCCGTAGCGCTAATGTATGTTCCGTCGGCAAGTTCCAGGTCTTCCAGATCGTCGTTCCATCCGTCGAGCGTGTCCTTGTATACAATCTCTGCATTTTCGGCAAAAGCCAGCGGAGCATCGATAGAGTAGGCCGGAGTGATATGGTAGTCGTGTCCGAGCTGGAAAGTGATTTGCTTGTTTGAGTTAGCCTTTGCCGTAGCCTCGAATGTTATCTCGTCTGGTATTGTCTCTATTGCCTTCGACAGTTCCGGCACGGCAACAACGGTGTATCCGGCGTGCGCAGCACCCGTGCGGTTGATGCAGACTTTGTTCTCGTAAACCTTGTTGTCTGTGCTTCCTGCCACCGGAATCACAACATTGTTGATAGTGTTGATAACTGCACCATTCTTCTTTGATATAATCTTGCCGTAGATAGTTCCGTCAGCCTCCATGTCGTTGCCGATAGTGAGCAGAATTTCCGGATTATAGAGGTCCACCTTCACGTTCTCGTCCTGCAGGAAATCAGGAATGCCCGTGATTCTGGCGCTTCCAAGTCCTTCGTTTAGATTAATCTTCGGGTCGAACTTTCCTGTAGCAGTGTTGATGGTGAAGTCTGCCATGGTGAAGTCTGCCATAACAGGGTCTATTGTTCCTGTTGGTGTGCCTGTTATAGCTCCGCTTGCCTTGATGTGTATCGTACCTTTAAGGTGGATTTTGTTGCCCGACACCTTGATCTGATTCTTTTCATTGCCGGCCTTTGTAAAGTCGAGCTTGGTAACATTCACGTTTACTTTCAGATTCTGGCTCGTCGGCACGTCGCTGAACACGAGGGTTGAACCAACTTTTGTAGGTGTTTGTGAACAGTTGGCCGTGGCAAATGTGATATAGTCCGGCAGAGCGATCTCCACCGTCTGCAACTTGCTCACAACGCTGCTTATACCATGCAGCGGAACGTTGAGCGACAGTGTTGTGGAAGCATCTGCCGAAACAAGTTCTACCACTTCCGTTGGCTTGTCGCCTTCATAAGTAAACTGGTATATGTCGGCGTCTGCCGTAACCGAGCCGTATGCCCTCCGGTGTCCCTTTGCTGCCGACGGCATATTGAATGTAAATGGCAATGATTCGCCGTGCTGCTTGGCAACGCTAATCTTGTTGATATTCACAACAACAGGACTGATAGGGTCGCCATTCTGACGGAACACGTAGTCGTGTGACGAAGCATCCTCCACCACGCTGCCGTCCTCTTCAAGGTCGAGCACGTCTTTAAGTTTAATGTTCTCAGTTGAACTGACAGGAATTTCCAGTCCGTCGCCGCCTATTCCAACGGTGGCGTCGATTTGGTCAAAGTCATAATCATTGTCGTTACAACCTGTAAATACCAATGCCCCTGCCATCAGCATTGACGACAATAGCCTAACATTTAATGGATTTCTACTCATAGTCGATTGGTTTATTTGTTTAATGTTTCTCAGTATTTTTGTGTTGGTATCGCAAACACATTCACACTTTTCGTGTATGCTGCAAATTTACATATTATATTTTAATATGCCAAAACAATAATCAAAAAAGATTAAAACAAAAAACCTCCCCTGTTGGTAATGCCGACAGGGGAGGAAATATAAAAGAAGTTGTTTTGGGTGTTACATCGCAATCGTTTCAAGCCGCAACACGTAATTATCTTACCACCTTATGGCTTTTGCCATTATGACGGATGATATAAATGCCCTTTGCGGCATCGCTTTCGCTCACCTTCACTCCGTCGAGAGTGTAAATGCCGTCGGCAGCATCATGCAAGGCATCGCTTGTTGCCACACCATTGATTGCTGTTGTGTTGCCAAGCTTCACGCTGTTGCAGTTTGTTACGTCTGCCATCTGCATATTCTCCGTTGTAACCTTGTCGAAAGCCTTAGTTACGAAAGCCACAACCTTCATATCGTCGTCTTTCCAGTCGGTGGGCAGGGTGTAGCTGTAGTGGGCAGAGTATTTGTTGCCCTCAACATTGATTTTATCGCCAACGGCTGCCGTGAGGTAAGTGCGGAGCACCTGGTTGTGTACATACTTCTGGGTCGTTGAGGCTCCGCCCGTTAGGCTGTTGTATACCATCTGCTTGCCAACTACATTGTCTTCGGCAAGCATCACGGTGAGAGCCATGTCGCCGAAGATTGCCGGAGCATCATCGGCGATATCGCCATCAACGTCTACACTCACTTGTCTTGTGGCATTGTCGAAAGAAGTCTTGAGATAGACTGTGGCGAAAGACGGGAATGACTTTGCCTCGTCGACGAAAACTCTTATTCCGTCGTACACCCAACTTGGCATTATCTGCGCATAATCGTTTATATCAAAAGCATAATGTCTCTCGCCCATGCCGTAGAAGAAGCGGTTGGATGTGCTGCAAGGAGTGGTGTAGGCATAGAGGTCGTTGAGATAGAGCGATGACTCCACGGCGAGCGGTTCGCCATTCTGATATATGTTCACCACACAAGCGTCCTGGTCTTTGTCAACCAGAGAATAATAGTCGTTTACGAACGGAGCGAGATAATTGTTCTGACTGTTATACTGCTCGATATACGACTGCTGACGCTCAAAGCCGTTGTTGTAAGCCACAAACGGGTCTGCCAGGGTGCCGCGCTCAGTTGCTACCGGTGTCTCGCCGTCTATCTGGGCTACAAAGATATTCAGGTTGTGTCTGCCAACTGCTGTTGTAGAAGGCATCTCAAACATCGTAGCGAATGTCGTGGATTTTCCCGGTGCAAAGCCATCCTTGAAATCCTTGTTGTTGTCTCCGTTGATGTCAAAATATGTCGGTTCGCCATCGTCTATCTTTAAGCCGAGGCGCAAAGAGTTGATAGACTCCAGTCCGGCATTGGTGTAAGACATCATAATATCCATCTTGCTGCCAATCTTCTTGTAGCTTGTGCCGTTGAGGATGCTGTTCAGCCCGATGACCTTCTTCGGCAGACTGCTCACGTCTATGATGAGCTGCACGCAGAGGTCGCCGAGGTTAGTGATGGAATTGAACGTTTCGTTCTGAAGAATCAGGGCAGAATAAGAGCTTGACACCTTGTCGCCATAGAAGCACAGAGCTCCTTTCTTGGCTGCTGCCATCTCCTCACTCTCGTTATAGGTGAAGCCCATGATATACTGGTCGTCGCCTGTTATCTTTATCTCTTGTGCAGAATTCAGGCGCACGTCGTTCCATCCCTCAGAAGTGCGGCGCACGGAACTGCGCACCAGTTCCTCGGCATTGCCCAGTTCATCCACCTTATAAATAAAGATGTTTGACTTGCCGATAGATTCCGCCACGGCGAAGCGCACGCCAACGATCTTGCATCCCTTATAGTTTGCCATTGTCTGACTTGTGAGCATCGCCGCCATATCATAAGAGCCGGCAGTTCCGATGCGTGCACCATTTGTCGTGATGCTGTCGCCCTGACAATAGCCCACTCCGCGCTCTGTTGCGGCGAGAGCTCGCTGCGGAGCCTTCAATATGTTGCTCTCTGTTGCCATTGCCCTTGCCGAGACGGTGGCGGGAACGTATGCCACTCTTCTGCCGGTATTAACCTCCACCTGCTGTGCGCAGACGAAGAGCCACTGCACGAGGAGCAACATCAATATGCTAATCTTTTTCATTTCTTTTTCTCTTTAGACATTCTTAATATTATCTTCCCCTCCCCCGCCTCCCCTTCCAGGGGCGGAGCTGTTTCCTTTACTACTTGAGTTTTCATTACTCATTCTGCATTATTTCCTGAGTTATTAGAGTAACTGCACCTCCCCTGTGAAGGGGAGGCGGGGGAGGGGAAGACATAAGCTTTAAATATTACTTGCGAATCTTCATCACCGTGTTTCCGCTTTTCACTATGTAAACGCCCTGTGGCAGAGCATCAACTGACGTATTCATCTTCTGACCGGAAAGGGTGAATATCTCGGCATTCTGAGGAACTGCCGTTACCTTAACTTCTCCGATTGCAGTAACAACAAGCTCGTAGGTAGCCATCTCCGAAGTGGCATTCTTGTATACAGCCTCAATGCCAATGGTGTGGTTGCCTTCGGTCAAACCATTGAGCGTGTATTCAGAAGTTGAGGTGTCGCCCACCTTTGCACCGTCGAGATAAACGTTGAACTTAACCACATTGCCGTAGTCCATCACGGTTCCGCTACCGTCTTCCGGCTCAACCTTCACGTTGTCCACCTGAGCGAAGAAAGCATCGGTAGAAGTGTAGTGAATGGCAACGCGCACTTTCTTGCCTACATATTTGTCGAGCGGAGTGGAATATTCAGTCCACTGAGAGTAAGGCAACTCATTGACGGCGCTAATTACCATGAAGTCATCAGGGTTGTCGCTGCCGTTTTCAGATACAGCAAACTCGATGCTCTCCGGATATGTGGTGTATGCCTTTGCCGTAGCCTTCAGCTGATATCCGTCGTAGATGTCTACAAGCGGAGAGATGAGCCACTTGTCGGCTTTTGCTCTCTGTGGCGAGAAGAACACGATATACTTGTCGCCGTCGGGCGCAAGCATTGCCTTGTCGTTAGGTAACATTGCCGGAACGGTTTTCCAGGCGTTGAATACAATCGGAGCTATTGCCGTAGGACTGCTCTGAGTGCCCGAGCCTGGGAATCTATACAGGCCCTTGTCTGTTCCGTCAGACGAAATCGGATACACCGGCATCTTGTCGTTGTCAATCGATTTCCATCCCCCGAACTCTCCTGTTGCAAAATCATCGTAAGTCTCAAAGCTGTCCTTGAAACCGAGAATCTGGTTCCATTTCACTACCGCCGTCTTAGTGCCGTCGGTTCCGTCGCTGATGTTTGCCGTGATATTATACGGCTTCTGCACGTCATCCTCAAGAGTGATATTGAACACCTTGTCGGCAGTGATATTCTCCTTAACGCTGTATTCCTTGAAGGCACCCTTCTGGATATTGATGTTGTATTCGCCCTTTGGCAGAGCCTTTATTTCAGCCTTGCCACCAGCAACGGTTGCAGTATAGTTGTCGCCGGTTGCAGTAGAGAGCATATTCACCTGCAGTCCATCCACCGTAGCCTTGCTGTCGGCAGACACATTAAAAGTGAGATGAGCATAACCAGTATTGTTCACATCAATAGTTCCTCTCACAAGTTCACTCTCAGCAACCTTGTATCTTGCCTTTACGCCATAAGTGTGAACACCGTCGGATACATCTTCAATTGTATATGAGTAGTTTGGAGTTGTACCGAGTAACTTGTCATCGAAGTAAATGTCAAACACTTCGTTTGGGTTTGCAGGTGAAAGGGTAGGGGCGCTCTCCGCTCTCTTCGCTTTGCCAATGATTGATGAGTGTGGAGCATTTGCCGTTTGCTGCGTGTAGTCTGGCTGACCCACATAGAAGTCGTCTACCATAAGCATGAATGCACCGCCGTTGTTAGCTTCGCTGATGTAGCGGATAGCGATCTTCACTTTTTGTCCGGCATATTGAGAGAGGTCATACTGCATCTCGTGCCATCCCTTGTAGTCTACAGTCTCGTAGTTTCCGGCAGAGAGCTGAACGAAGTCGGCCTGTTCCGGATTATCGGTCTTGGTTGTGATATACACGATGAATTTCTCTGGATAAACATCGGCAGCCTTTGCCATGAACGAGAGGATATTGTCTGTGCCCACGGTAATCTCAGGAGAGATAAGCCAGTCGTTGTTTGCTTCGCCAGATGATGTGCGCACAAAGCCAACATACTGCTTGCCCTCGTAGGCACGGAGCACGGGATAGTCGTAATACCACATTGGGTCGACGGCAAGCGGATTCATAATCTGTGCATACTGGCGCAGTCCGCGATTAGGATAGTCGCCCACGAGCGGAGCAGCATTCAGTTTGTCGCCGTCGATACCCGTCCACTCGCCAAAATTGATGGCGAAGGCGTCGTAGCTCTCGAAGTCATCGGAGAAAGCAGGCTTCTCCGTGTTCCAAGTCATGGTGAGCGTTTTCACCGCGGTATATGGGTCGACAGTAAGATTTGCCTTCAGCGAGAACGGAGTGCGCGTCTTCTCGGTGAGCTTCAACGATATGTTTTTCTCTGTTTCAGTCTCGGCGATATTAAAAGTCGTCGTTGCTGTGTTGTATCCGCTGCGCTCTACAGAGACTGAATGGTTTCCGGCATACGCCTTGAGCGTTGCCTTGCCATCAGCATCGAGAACTACATTGGAGTAGTTCAACCCGTAGTCGGTCTGCTTCACGTTTACCGTCTGTCCGAGCAAACTCTCGCCAGTATCGTCGGTTACGGTGATGTTCAGGGTCTTGTCTCTTTCCTGTGCTGCCATAGGCAAAGCGAGAAACATGAGCACCGCCATGAACAGTAAGGTGTATAAATTCTTTTTCATTGCTTATAAAAATGTTTTTCTGTTTATACGAGAAAAAGGTAACGGGAGCCCCTGTCGAACAAGTTGGCGGCAGGTGGCACCCATTACCTTTATAATATCATGCAGTTGTTATCTGCGAGCAATCTTCATAGTCTTGGTGCCTTCAGCGGTCTGAACCTTAATAATGTAAGCACCCTTTGCGAGAGTCTTCAGTGTTTGCAGTCCCTCGCCTGTTGCAACCTCGATACCGTTCATGCTGTAAACGGTAACCTTGGCATCCTGTGCAATCTCGTTGCTGATGGTCTTGATGCCTGTTGCACCACCGAAGTGAGAGAATGTGAAGTCGTCGTAGAATGCAACCAGACGATAACTCTCAGTGTAGTCGCGAACGGCAATGTAGATGTCCTTGCCGGCATAAGCCGAGAGGTCTACTGTGTAGTGCTTCCAGTTGTGTCCGTCGAGATAAGGAATCTCCTGCAGCTTCATCACCTCGGTGAATGAGTTGCGGTCTGTTGCACTTGTCTCGCTCACGTATACGCCTACCTGGTGCATGCCTGAAGGCAGAACGCTCTGGTTGCTCTCCCAGTTGCGGGCGTAGAAGTCGAACGAAGAGTTGGCTGTTGCCGTGAGTTTCTTCGAAACAATCCAGTTGTCGCCCTTGGTGTTCTCGTCGAGCGGGTTACCGGTTACGAGGAATGCCTGTCCTGAGATAGGAGCAATGTTCTGCAGATTAGATGTCTCGTATGCCACGCCGAAGGCAAACACGCCGCCGCTCTGGTCGAACTCTGTGCCGTAGCATGTGAACGGCACGGTTGCTGCATGGTCTACGTCGATGAGTGTGAACTCAGAGAGCCAGTCGTGATCCAGTGTGTTCTTCTCGAATGAGTAGTAAACCATGTCTTCTGCAAGACCTGTACCCTTTACAGGGAGAGTGATGGTGAGACCGCTCTCGAACTCAACGGTGAGGTTGTCGTCTACCTCGGCAGCCGACTGCAGAGCGTTGAACTGAATGTTGAACTTCATTCCGTCCTTGGCAGCAATCTTGTCGCCAGCCTTGAGCGAAGTGGTGAAGTTAGAAGTTGCGAATGTTGCGCTCTTCACTGTCTGAGCCTGCTCGCCCTTGTTGAGGATAGTGAAGATGTCGCCGGAATTAACAGCCTTGTTGTAGTTCACCTTGCCAGCATCCCAGCTTGTCTTGTTGAACACAGCCTTGTTGTCCGACTTAACCTCGATGAGCACGTTGTCGAGTCCGCAACCCTTGTCCTGACCAGAATATCCGTAGTGTACCCAGCGGAACTGAACAGTCTTGCCGGCATACTCCTTCAAGTCGTAGCTCTCGTTAATCCAGTAGTAGCGCTCGCCAACAGAAGTGTTCTGAAGAGCCTTGTCCCAATCCTGCGACAAGTAAGAAAGCTCCTTCCACTGTCCGTCAACGTTGATTTCGAATGTAACCTTCTCAATGCCGTTGCCGTTTTCGCCCTCTACATTGTATTTCTTTGCAAGTCCGCTCTCGTCCTTGATAGCGTCTGTAGGGTGGCGGTCAATCCAGTCGAACGAGATGTTTACTTCCTCGCCCTCCGGCAGTTTAAACTCAGGAGTTCTCACCTCAGAGCTGTAAACCTTCTGATATTCGCCAACCCACATGCTGAAGAGACATGGAGCAGGGTTGCCTTGAGATTCGAGCACCTTCCAGTTGCGGCTCTCGCCATACGAAGTGGTGTTGCTTGAAATCCAGCCCTCTGGCAGGTTTCCAGATACATTGCTGAAGTCGATAGAATAAGGATACTGAGTGTTTGTAGCGTCCTTCTGAGTAGTGAAGGTCTGCTCCTTTGCACCGGCGTATTCGCCCTTGCTGTTCACGGCAGCCACCTTCCAGTAATATGTAGTCTCGTAGTCAGCCTCTGGCAATGTGAATGTCAGCGTGTTGCCCTGGTCGGCACCGTTCACTACATCGTAGTTGCCAGAAGACTTACCGATATAAATCTTGTAGCTCTTTGCAAACTGAGCCGGTGTCCACTCAAACTTGATGTTCTTTGGATAAACGCCAATAGCCTCCTTTGCCGGAGAGATATACGACACGCTGTCTGGTGTGCCGTCAGCTCCATAGAGAGTAGGCAGGAAGATACGGTCGAGATAGAATGTGCTTGTCTCTGGCACGTCGCCGTCGTCAGCCGTTACACCAGTGTTGTGCCAGCGCACACGCGAGTTGTCTGTACCAGTTCCGAGGTCCACAGTCTCCATTATTCTCTTGTTCTGCTTCTCGTCATTGGCATATTCAAATGTCCACTTCGTGGTCCATGTCTTACCGCCGTCGGTAGAGAGGTCGAGAGTGATGTCGTTGCTCTGGTATGTAGAACCGTCTTCTGAAGCGAAGTCGTTGTAATACTCAAACATCACCTTGCCGCCCTTTGTAAGGTCGAGACGCGGAGAAACGAGATAGTTGTCCTGAGTAGACACACCGGCATAAGCCGAGCGGTCGCCCTCAAGCGCCGTCTTCGTGCCGCTCCATCCGTCGTTGCTCCATCCAGCAGGCGGGAAGTAAGCCTCGAAGGTCTCCTCTGTCATGCCGTCCGGCACCATCGTCTTGCTTGCCTTCAGCGCAACGGTGAAGTCGCCGCCGTTGGTATGTATTGCCACGTTGGCATTCTCTGGAGTGGTGAGTCCGGCGGTATAAACAAACTGGAACTGTGCAGACTCCGTAGCGTCGAGGTCTACTGTTGTCGGGTCGATGGTCATCGTAACGCCCTGTGGCAGTTCCACGCTTGTAATCTTCAGTCCCTTCTTGCCCTTGTTTGAGAGTTTGAACAGCTCTGAATAGAACTTCTCTCCGAGGTATACCGTGCCGTAGTCGTAGCTTGTCTTGTCGAGCTGAGCCACAGGACCTGTTACAGGTGCAGCCTGCTTCACGAGCACATTGTCGAGATAAACCACATTGGCATAAGTGGTGAGCATCTTGTAGACGAAGGCAACTTTCACCTTCTGTCCCTGCCACTCGCTCAGGTCAATCTTACTGGTTTGTGTAGACCACGACTCGAA
>CAKQDG010000055.1 GCA_934219025.1 uncultured Prevotella sp.
TTTTGGGAGAACTGGGAGAACTGAGAGAACTGAAAGATGGAAAAATTGAAAGATGGAAAAATGGGAGAACTGGGAGAACTGAGAGAACTGAAAGATGGAAAAATTGAAAGATGGAAAAATGGGAGAACTGGGAGAGCTGAGAGAACTGAACACCAATCAGTGATTGTAGCGGAGATGCTTGTCGTCCAGGGCTTGGGCGACGATGCCGACGAACTCGTGGGCGATGTTGTCGGAGAGGAAATCACGGAGGTTCATGACGGAAGCGTAATACTTGCGAGAGAACCACGGCTTTTTTTTGCGCTTTCTTTCTCTGCCGATGTCGCCTTTATTACCTCTTGGAATCTCCTTGCCGGTGCCATAGTTTTGCCAAAGACCGTATTCAAGAAAAGTTTGGGAGAGTCCTATTTCAATAAAGCGCCCGTCAGCACGGACGGGTAGCGACTTGGGAGAGTTGAGTAACCTCCCGGTGTCGATGACACCGAGGAGGGTGATTTGTTCCTTCCATATCTTCAGCATCGTGTCGTTGAAGGCAAGAACGAACTTTTCTCGTTCCTGCTGTTGAGTTTGGTCATTGCCATTCTGTTGGGTCATAGCGGAGGTCTGTAAAGGTGTCTACTGCAATTTGGAAAAAGGCGCATGCGCAGCCGGAGAAGAAATACTGGTCTATTTCTTGGAAACTGATACGTGGATCGAGATAAATGCTGTTTTGTTCTAATCTTGTTTTTTCGAGGATTAGTTTGCTCATGAACTGGCGGAACAGCTCGCGCATGGTGTCCATGCACGCTTGTCGGGCGGTCATGTCGCCGAGGGCGTGACGCATGGCGAGGAAAACAGTCTTTACTCGCCTTGTGTGGGGACTGTTGTTTACTTCGATATAACCTTGGGAGATGTCCGACACGGCGACGATGGCGGTGGCGGACTGGAGCTGCTGCAAGGCTTCCTCGAAGCCGTCAAGACCGGAGACTTTGGCGAAGACAAATTCTTTGGATTGGGCGAATTTGTTTGCAGATGTTAGGGTTTGGAAGAAGGCGGTGGCATTCCAGGCCCCACCCCCGAACCCCTCCCCATGGGAGAGGGGAGTGATATGCTTTTGTTGCGTCATAGTGAAAAAAAATGAAAAATTGAAAAATTGAAAGATTGAAAGATTGAAAAAATGAGAGAACAGAAAGATTGAAAAATGAGAGAACTGGGAGTAATGTGAGAGCTGAAATTCTGCTGACAGATATTCTGCTTAGGACTGATGGGACTGATAGGACAAATAAACTTTTGAAGTATTGTGCTATTTGGTGTTTCGCTTGAATTCCTCGACCTCCTTGGCTTTGGCATCTAACTCCGTCAGGGCGCGCCACGTGTCCATGGCGAGGACAGCGCTCTCTTTGGTGATGTCGCCACCAGTGAGAGCACGGATTTGGGCATTCATGGCGTTCTTCACTTCCTCGGCGATGTTGGGGGAATTGCCCAAGAGGTTAGCTGGCTCGATTGGGGATGAAGTGAGGAAGTGGCGGAACTGGCTGGCAAGATATTGTTTGAGCGAGGCAATCCAGTAGAAGATGGCGAAGAGATGGGCGGTGGTGAGTTTGCGCTGCTTTATTTTAGGATAGAGCAAAGGGGCGGCACCTTTTAGAATGTTGATGTTCTTGGTGTGGAGAAAGCCTTGATAGTAGTTGTCCACTGCGATGAAAGTGGAGAAAGGGATTTGTTGAAAATCGGCGGCGATAGCTGTTGCCTTGCCGATTTTCGTGATGCGTGTGGGGAATGGAGGGAATGACCTTAGAAAATCCAGAGTTGCGGTAGCGGACTGGATTTGACGTGTTGAGAGCCATGCTTCCTGCTTGGCGTGCTTGATGAGGGTGCTTCCCTTGAAACGGCAACACACAGAGAGGTTTGCCCATTTGAAAAGGCATAGTGTTTGGATTTCTTCCATTGGGTAGTCCTTGGAAAGGAGGTGGAAGAAATATAGGAGTTGGCGGTTAGAGAGCTGCTGCCAATTGGTGGGGAGGGTGATGTTTAATGTTTGCATAATAGTTTCTTTAAAAGAAATATCCTGGAGAATCCTTTTTATTTTTATATCCGTGGTCTTTAAAGAGATTTGGGAGGTCAGATCTCCACCAATCGGGGAAAGTTGTGAATTTGGTAGTGCGTATGAAATTGACGGCATCGATGATGGACGGTGTGGGGAATTCGCCAGTTCTCAGAATTGAGAACTCTATCGAACGAATCCGGTTGCTTAATTTTAGATATGCATTTGAATTAGGAGATTTTGAAAAGTCGTTCCTTATGATACATTCCCGAAGGGTTTCCATTAAACTTTCAGAAAAATAATCACGAGAAAGTTTGTCCTCGATGATGATAAGCTGGTTCCTGATGTCGTTGTATTTCAGCCAGATATGGTCGTTAAAACCAAGGTTTTGAACGATGTCGAGAGTAGGAAATAACGTCTTGGCGAAGAAGTTGTAAGGGGCAGAGTTAATCCAGTGGTGAGCTTCAAGAAGCATCGGTTGGATAGTTTGCAGGGCGTCATCTCTTGTTTTTTCGAGAGATAAAAGAAGTCGTTCGATGCGCTCCTTGGAAGCCGGGGCAATGTTTTGGTTGCTGACGATGCCGAAACCGTTGGGCGTGAGGATAAGATCCAACTGGGGGATGGCATGGAGCATGGCTTCTGATGCTACGATGATGCGGCAGAAGTGGAGGAGCGGTGTGATGTCAGAGTAAGTTTTGATGCGCGACATGGTGTCGGTGGAGACAAACGTGTCAGTAAGCCACGTTTCCGCATGGAGAAGGTGGTACTGGATTTTGTCGTAGAGGGATGCTTCCCCGGCAACCGCTTTGAGGGTGTTGGGGATGTACTTTAATAAGGTGGTGTTGTCGGGGATTAAAGCTGACATGATTAATATTTTTTTTGTGAGTACTGGGAGAGCTGGGAGAACTAATCATTTTTGCTGTTTGGATTAGTGTCCTGTTTTTCGGTGCTGACCTGCTTCGCATCCTTGTTTTCATCGAGCGTGGTGAGCTGAATGAAAGGGCAGTCGGGCTTGACCGCTGACCAGTTGTTGAAACGGATGATAAGGCGGTGGACGTTGAAAAGAAGGTCGTGATACGGCTTTTGGAGAGCCTGGGCGATGGTGTAAAGCTCGCGCTTGTCAGAACCCGAATTGTTAGTTTGCGTCTTGCCGGGGACAGAGCCGACGAGGTTGGAGTGGACGCGCATTGTGAAACACATCATGTTTACCGCCTCGATGATGTCCGTAGCCCAGTCGCCGCCCTCCTTGTCAGTCTCGATTTTGTTGATGACGACATCGTGCTGCTCCTCACCGTTCGGTGAAACGTAGAACGTGGAAAAGAGGACCTTGCCGCTGTTCTCCATGCCAGTGAGAAAGTTGATGATGTTGTCCTTCTCCTTGTTCACCCGTTCCTGCTGCTTCACTTTGTCGGTGATACCCTCGACTTTGAAGATGTTGTTCCAAAAGCTGTTGGCAATCTCGATGTGGTATTTAATTGGAGCGGAGTTTTTGAGTTTCGCTTCCTTGGCGATGCCGATGAGCTGCTTGATGTTGTACCACTTGCCCTTGAAAAGGGCGGCATAGTAAGGGATAGGGTAATAAGTGTTGTCAGGAGTGGGGACTCTTGAAATGACGGCGAATTTCTTAGTTTTCTTGGTTCTGCTTTGGAGGTCAGATAATGGAGATTGAGGATTCAATAACTCGATGCGCTCAATGTCTTCCGGGGAGGGAGTGTTCCGCCAGTTGGCATAGAGAATATAAGGGATTATGCCGTTCTTGTCAGCCGGGGCAAAGCGGACGTAACAGGCTTGCTTGCGTGCGAGCCTGACGATGCGTGTGCCGTCCTCGTTGAGAATGATGACGCTGACGGCGAAGCCGAAGTGCTTGAAGTCCTGACAGACACCGAGGAAATAACTCGCGATGTCGTTGTCAGCGGTAAAGTCCTCGACTTCATTCTGTACTTGTGCGGTGGCGGAGCTTGTGTCGTAGACTAAGCCGCTGCCGTAGCAGACTTCGGCGTTGAACATCTGGCATGTGGCGAGAGTCTCGTCGGACTCAATGAGGTCGATGATGTTATAGGGCATCTGGTTGTCGGCACCCCATGGGATGTATTGCATCTTTTCGGTGATGAAAACAGGGGGGATGTTGTGCTCCTCCTTAAAGACTTCACTGGTCTTGGGGGTGAAGGCGGCTGCCTTGTTGGTGTCGGGGAGGGTGACAACGGATGTTGGGGGAAAGAAAGGAAAATCGCTCATATCTTGCTTTTTTAGGGCAAAGATATGGGAAGAGAGCTATTAAAAAAAAGACAATTTTTTCGCAATGAAATAACGATAGAAGCAATACTATGCGATACATGAGGGTAATGTTGAGTACAAAATATATTGTTTTTAAGGATTTTTATATTTGTAAATTATGTTAAAAGAATAAAATGTAATATTTTTGCAAATAAGAGTATATTCTGTATTTGAACACTTTACGATAGTAAATTATAATAACTTAAAAACAAAAAAATGGCGATATGGCAAGAATATATGACAATATAGAAGTCAAATTCAAGGAGGGCTTGCAAGGTATAATGTCCTCGGGGGGGTAGAACGGGTTGATTTTTGCGTAGGTTATTTTAACTTGCGTGGATGGAATATGATTGTTAATCAGGTGGACGGACTTCCTGGAGGTTACGTATATGAGAATGACGAACAGAAATATCGCATTTGCCGTTTGTTGGTTGGTATGCATAGACCACCAGAGGAACTAATCCGGAGTATATATGGGCAATCAAATAAATTTGTAGATGCAGATTATGCAAATAAGTGTAAGTTGCAGATTGCTGTTGAATTCAAAAAACAATTACTGATAGGTTTACCTACAAAACAAGACGAATGGACACTTCGTCGTTTGTCATCTCAGCTTAAAGATGGTAAAGTTGTAGTAAAACTATACCTTAAAGAACCGCTCCATGCTAAACTTTACCTTGCATATCGACCATCAGATTTTTCAAGTAAGATTATCGGCATAATGGGAAGTAGTAACCTTACCTATTCCGGATTTACGGGGCAAGGAGAACTTAATGCAGATTTCACAGACAGCGACCATGTTCAAAAACTAGCAGATTGGTTTGATGATCGTTGGACCGATCGTTTTTGCCTTGACATTACCAAAGAACTAATTAAGGTTATCGATGAGAGTTGGGCAAGTGAGCAAATCATTCCTCCATATTATATTTATCTTAAAACTGCGTATCATCTCAGTCAAGAGGCGCGCTCAGGCATAAAGGAGTTTACTCTGACTCCCGAATTCCGTCATGAGCTATTTGATTTTCAGCAAACGGCTGTCAAGATAGCAGCCCGTCATCTTCGTAATGAAAAGCGTGGTGGTGCAATGATAGGTGATGTCGTGGGGCTGGGTAAAACAATAACAGCTTGTGCAATTGCCAAGATTTACGAAACAACATATGCCAGTAGTACACTTGTAATCTGTCCTGCCAATCTTCAGGACATGTGGTACAAGTATGCTGTTAAATATGATTTAAAGGTGGATATCATGTCAATGTCAAAACCTATTGATGTTGATAGTGCTCGTTATTATCGCTTGATAATAGTGGATGAAAGTCATAACCTCCGTAATGGCGGCAAACGCTATACTAATATCAAATCGCTTATAGAGCATCAAGACAGTAATGTGCTGTTATTGACAGCAACGCCATACAACAAAGATTTCTCTGATTTGGCAAATCAACTTAAATTATTTATAAGCGAAGACCAAGACCTTGGTATTCGTCCAGAAGAGTACATTCGTCAGTTGGGGGGCGAGAGGGCATTTATGCAACGGCATAGTGAGATTTTCATCCGAAGTATCAAAGCATTTGAGCAAAGTCCATATGCAGAAGATTGGAACGAACTGATGAAACTGTTCCTTGTTCGTCGTACACGTACATTTATAAAGGAGAATTATGCCAAGGTGGACGATACTGATGGCAGAAAATATCTGTTGTTCAATGATGGTAGTAGGTCGTATTTCCCAGATCGTATCCCTAAGGCTTTGAAGTTTGAAACTGTTGATGGTGACCAGTTTTCACGGTTATACTCATCTGATATGATAGGTATGATGGAAGAACTGCAGTTGCCTCGTTACGGCTTGGTGAAATACATTAATGAGAAGAAAGCAGATGATGTTTCGGCAATAGAGAAGCAGTTGTTCGAAAATCTTTCACGTGCTGGCAATAGAATGATGGGATTTTGCAAGAGTACATTCTTCAAACGTATTGACAGTAGCGGTTTTTCATTTTTGCTAACGTTGTATCGTCATATTTTGCGCAATATGGTATTTGTTTATGCCATAGAGAATAAACTTCCGTTGCCTATTGGAGATGAGAATACACTACCAGACGAATATATAGCTGACGAGGATAGCAACAAACAGCTATTTCCTTCAGATGACGACAAGGTAATAGCAGATGGTGATACCATAACATTTCCAACGGATATAGATATTTACCGCAAAAAAGCAAAAGAGTATTATCAAATCATATCTGAAAAAAATAACCTTGCTTGGCTCGACTGTAAATATTTCAAACGGACTTTGAAACAGCATCTGTTGGCAGATTGTGAGAAGATAATAGATATGATTAGAATGTGTGGTGAATGGGAACCAGTAGACGACCAGAAACTTTCAGAACTTGAAAAATTACTGTCTAAGATTCACCCCCAAGAGAAGGTTATAGTATTTACCCAATACTCCGACACGGCTCTCTATGTATATAAACAACTTAAACATCGTGGATATGACCATATAGGATATGTCACAGGCGGATATAAGAATCCGACAGAGATGGTTGAAAGGTTTTCTCCGGTCAGCAATGGCAAAACCAATCTATCACCTGATGATGAGATACGAGTGCTTATTGCCACCGATGTACTATCTGAAGGTCAAAACTTGCAGGATGCTCATGTTATAGTAAACTATGATTTGCCGTGGGCTATTATTCGACTCATTCAGCGTGCCGGTCGTGTAGACCGTATCGGTCAGAAAGAAAGCAAGATATTTTGTTACTCATTCTTCCCTGCAGATGGTGTGGAAAACATCATTCGTTTGCGCTCTCGTTTGAATGATCGTATCAATGAGAATGCCAATATTGTTGGAAGCGATGAAGTATTCTTTGAGGGCAATGAACAAAACCTGCGTGACATGTTTAATGAAAAGAGCGGTGTGCTTGATGAAGAAGATGATGGCGATGTAGACCTTTCTTCACAGGCGTATCAGATATGGAAGAATGCTACGGATGCAAATCCTAAGCTCAAGCAGATTATCCCCAATATACCGAATATTGCATATTCTACAAAAGCCGTTTTAGATGCAGGTGAGCAAGGTGTAATTACTTACGCCCGTACAGCCAATGATTTTGATGTCCTGTCGTGGCTTGCGCCAGATGGTACACTTGTCAGCCAGTCGCAACGCCGTATATTACAGACACTGTCATGCAATGCGGACACACCGGCTGTCATGCCGCTTGACAATCATCATCAACTGGTGGCAAAAGCAGTTAAGGAAATTGACGAGCAGACCACCTCTTCAAGTATCGGAGGAATATTAGGTAACCGTTTCTCTACACGCTATCGTATCATACAGCTTTTGGAACATGCCTATGAGCGTCCGATTGATTTGTTCTACACCGAAGAGATGAAGACTGCGCTGAAGCTTGCCATTGATGATATTTACAATAACCCTTTACTCGAGAGTACCAAGACAATACTTGGTCAGATGCTCCGTCGTTCCTCTCAAGACGAGATTGTTGATTATGTTCTTGAATTGCGACGCAACGGAATGTTCTGCCGTATAAGTGAGGATACAAATCTGCATCGAGAGCCACAGATAATTTGTTCTATGGGTCTCAGTTTAAATTAATTACATCGAAACTATGAATAGAAATACATTCAACCAGTTGATAAAGCAAGGCTCATGGCAAGAGATGTTTATCACTGAAATGGGATGGAATGCTCTTCAGGGTCAGCATTTCCTGCCAACCATAACAATTGATGATATTAACTATAATTTCACTGTTGTGGCTCAACGCAACGGTTTTCAGATTCTTACATGCGAAGTTTCCGTTATCCCCAATATGTCGGTATGCCGCAAGATAGACTTTAAACTCCGTCGTCAGGCCAACGATTATATCGCCATATACACAGAGCCACAAACCGAGCATCATTTGTGGGCTTGTCCGTTGAAACAAAATGAGAAACGTGATATGGTCGTTGTGGAGTATACTACAGCCGACCAAGCCGATTTCCTCTTCTCTAAGATGGCTGCCATCACGTTCGAAATTGACGAGCAGACTACCATCATAGATGTGCGTCAACATGTAGTTCAAGCTTTTGCAGTCAATTCTGAGCGGATAACCAAAGATTTCTATAACGGATTCCGCAAGCAGCATAAGGAGTTTGCCACTTTCATTACAGGCATTGATGATAATATACCTCTCTATGATAGTAATAAGAAAGAGCAAAACCGCAATAAACTATGGTATGCTTCGGTGATGCTCAATCGCTTGATGTTCTGCTATTTTATTCAAAAGAAGGGATTTCTTAATGGAGATGTGGATTATCTGACAAATAAATTGAAACAAGTACAGGCGGAAGAAGGTAATAATCAATTCTATCGTTCCTTCTATCGTGATTTTCTTGTGTCGCTATTCCATGAAGGATTGAATGCTCCTCATCACACGCCAGAGTGGGAGCATCGCTTTGGGCGCATCCCATATTTGAATGGTGGAATGTTTGATGTACATGTCATAGAGCAACAGTATGATGGGATTGATATTGCCGACGATGCCTTCATTTCTTTGTTCGCATTTTTCGACACTTGGCAATGGCATCTTGACACACGCATCACGGCTACAGGAAAGGATATTAACCCAGACGTGTTAGGATATATCTTTGAGCAGTATATCAATGACCGTGCAGCAATGGGCGCTTACTATACCAAAGAAGACATAACAGAGTATATATCCAAGAACAGCATTCTGCCATGGGTGTTTGACCGTGTGGCAGAGTCTTCTTCACGCGATGCGTTTAAGCCGAATGGGTATGTATGGACAACGTTGCGTGATAGCGGCGACCATTATATCTATGATGCCGTGAAACGTGGTTACTCTGCCGACTGGCAACAACGCATTCCTGTGGAAATAGCCACTGGCATTGACACATCAAAGCCTAATTTGCTTGAGCGTCGCAAACTATGGAACCTGCCTACTCCAGAGCAGTTTGCCTTGCCAACAGAAATATGGCGCGAGACAATAGAGCGCTTGCAGCGTTGTGATATCCTTATTGAGAAGATATCCGGAGGCAAGATAATCCACATCAACGACTTCATCACGCTCAATCTCGACATCCGCTCTTTTACATACGACTTGCTTTTGCATACCACCGACCATCGTTTGGTGGCAAACTTCTATAATGCCCTGCAGCGTGTTACCATCCTAGACCCTACCTGTGGTTCAGGAGCGTTCTTGTTTGCGGCAATGGGCATACTCGAACCGCTCTATGAGGTGTGCATTATGCGGATGCAGGAGTGGAATGCCGCGAACCACAACTTGTTCCAAAAGGAGTTGGGAGAGATAGCCAGCAAGTATCGCAGCAACATCCAGTACTTTATCTACAAGAGCATCATCTTGCGTAATCTCTATGGCGTGGACATAATGGTCGAAGCTACGGAGATTGCCAAACTGCGCCTGTTCCTGAAGATGGTGGCTGTGGTAGAAGTGGACAAGCGTGCCGACAATATGGGGCTTGACCCGTTGCCGGATATTGACTTCAATATCCGTTGTGGCAACACACTGGTGGGATATGCCACGGAAAAGCAGTTGAATGATGATTTGATGCAAGGCGATATGTTTGCCCGACAGGAGTTTGAACAGAAAATACAGGATCGGCTCGTTGTTGTGTCGGCTGCCTATGAGCTGTTCCGCCAGGTACAACTCACGGGGGCTGACGACCGTGTGGAGTATGCCAAGGCAAAGAAAGACCTGCGCCAACATCTTGCCGACCTCAACGAACTGCTCAACCGTCACATGTCTACAGCTACCATTGGTTCTGGCAATGAAGAAGATTATGCCGAGTTCTTGTCATCCCATCAGCCGTTTCATTGGGTTGCCGAATTCTACAAGATCATTCATGGGAATGGGGGATTTGATGTGGTGATTGGGAATCCGCCGTATGTTACTTTTACAGATAATTCTTTACCATATAAGGTCAAGAATTTTAAGACATATGAGTCTAAAAATCTTTTTGCTTTAGTTGGAGAAAGATGTATTAGTATATCCAATAAAAAATCAAGCATAGGCTATATTATACCATTAAGTGGTATGTCTATTGAAGGATTTGAACCTTTTCAAAAAGAAATATACAAGAATAGAAATAGTTGGAACAGTTTCTATTCTGGAGATAGAAATCCATCAGAATTATTTTCAGGTGTCAAAATTCGTGCAGGTATTTATTTGTCAAGACCTAATTCTGATATAAGTACTAAATATGTTTGTAGGTATATAAAATGGTATTCAAGTGAAAGAGATACTTTATTCAGCAAAGTAATATATGTTGACAGCTTCGATGCTATTAATGCTCCTAAGCTCGCAGGTCGATTAGGTAAAGAGGTTATTAAGAAGGTTATAGAAAGTAAAGACTCTCTTGCAAGTAAATTTACGAGAGAAGATAACATTTACTATCATGCAGCACCTATTTATTGGAATAAAGGTCTTTATGATCTTTCTATATTACAACGCAATAACCTAAATATAGCCGACTCATACAAAATATGTCCAATATCACATCAATTCAAAGGTTTGCTTTATGACATCATAATGTCATCGCTATTCTTTTACTTTTGGCTTGCTATGTCTGATTGCTATAATTTTACAAAGAAATATTTTTCTTTGTTCAAAATACCTGAAATAAAAGATATTGAGGTTTTTGATAAATTAGCAATTATATTAAATGAAGATTTAGAGAAAAATATGATTCCAACTGAATACACCTATAAGAATAGAGGAAAAGTTAGTTTTGCTCAATTCTTTCCGAAACATTCCAAACCCATCATCGATGAGATCGACAAGGTGCTTGCAAAGCATTACGGTTTTACAGACGAGGAGTTGGACTTCATCATCAACTACGACATCAAATACCGTATGGGAGACGAACTGAATGCAAACGATTAAAAAAGAAGAAAGTTATGGCAGAATCAAATCTTGAAACACTATACCAATTTATTGAGTCATCCAAGAAGTTGGGCATTGAGTTGCCGGAGAACATTTTGCAGCAGACATCAGAGATGGAGGAGAAACTTATCCGTGAAGATGTGCTGCCCGTGTTGCGCGACAACATCGACCCGGTGCTACGGCAGATAAAGCGTGAGCTTATTCTTGTGGTGGAATATCATCCGGAAGAACCAATTTCGGTGCGCATATCACGCAAACGCAACCTGAGTGATCTGAGTGAGGCTACCATTCTCACCCCCGACCCCGTGCCGGAAATCAAGAGGCGTGCGGCACAAACACGCATAGGGAAACGTAAGCCAAACACTTATCTGCGTGTAACGATGGAAGACGGCAAGGTGTATTGCAACGAGAAGGATGCCACCGACACCTTCTGTGATGTGTTGCAAGCGGTTGGACTTATGCGTGTCCGCCAGTTGGAAATAATGCCAAGCGGCATAAATCTTGTTTCTACAAGCAAGGACGAGAACAGACAACAAAGAAAAGTCAGCGGGTTCTACATCTTCACCAACCGTAGTACCAGGCAAAAAGCAGACCAACTGGAAGAAATATCCAAACGGTTGGGGATGAAAATGAAAATAGAAGTAATCGGTTAATGCAAACTTTATCATATCCACATATAGGCAACGTCACGTTGCTCAGAAAACGCAAAGTGGCGTTTCTCGCCTCAAGCCATATCTCTACGCTATCTGTGCTGCCCACGCTCGAATGGGCGGCGCAGATGGCGCACAGGGAAGATGTGGCTGTAGTGAGCGGTTTCTCCTCGCATATGGAAAAAGAAGTGGTTCATGTGTTGCTCCGTGGCAAGTGTGGCATTATCCTCGTGCTCAGTCGCCAGCATTACAAGGTGTTGTCCAAAGTATGGCAAAAACCATTGGCAGATAATCGCCTTCTCATTATATCAACGAGCAAGCAGACAAGACAGAGTCGTCAGTCTGCTTTTATCAGGAATGAGCATGTGTGCGAAATTGCAGATGAAGTGGTAATGCCCAATGTACCAATAGAGGAAAGCTGGCTATATACAATATACAAAGAATATGAGAAAACAAATAGATTAAAAATATTACTATGAGCGATATGCCGGATTCTATAAACAAAGAATGGAAGACTAATCATCGAGAAAAATTGAAAGCGATAAAAGATATTCATTGTGAAATGTATGTATATATAAGCAGTGAAATACTTCAATGCGTATGTGATAGATTCTTTTCTCTTGACTATGTCGATTATTATTTGGATGAAGAAGAATTAGAAAAATGTCGTTATTTTTTAGATACAAATAATATTAACTCACATCTCCTTCGACCAATCACCGATGTCGCATTGGAAATATTCAGAAAGAATCATCCCTGTGCCGGGCAATCTATGATTCCAACAGGAGAAGAACGTTATTATTTCTCAAAGATATTCATAGATACAGATTTCCTAGACAAAATAGATGAAAATTATTGGTATCTGTGCAGACAGACTTACGAATATGTCAGGAGTATGATTATTTGTAATCATCGAGTAATAAAATATATGGGAAAGTCAATCATGAGTTATATATTAGATTGTGAACTTTCTGATACTCCAGATTACCAGATGCATAAAGCATGTAAATTAGCTTATAAGGCAGCTTATGAATTGCAACGAGAGAATATGAATGTTCGTTGGAGCTTCTTGTATGGACAACAAAATGATTAAAGGATGCCTCACTTAGGCATCCTTTAACTATCTATGATTTCCACAATGGCTCATCCTGCCAAGTGTCAGGAAATCCCATAGCTGCAATATCAACATTTGGATGTTCGGTAAGTAAGGCTTTTAGTCTTACGTTAAAGTTATTGTTTGACCGAATGACATTTTGCAAATATTGCAGATAGCAGAGTTGTGAATAAAGTTTGTCGTAGTTACCAATAGGTGGTGTCACCCAATCTCCACGCAAAGGAGTGGTCATCTGCGGTTTGATAGGAAATTTCCTGTTCCACACACGCGAATGATGAGCCAAGTAGTTTCGCAAAACGACAGAACTCTTAATCCAACTTTCAAGAACCACATGTTGAGGGAGATTGAACTCACGAGCTATGCGCTTCTTGATTTTGTTATCTGCAAAATTGCAGAACAGTTTTGATAACGTACCAAAAGAAGTCACCTCTAAAGTTTTCCATACAGGAGGAACATCTGGCTCATTGTACTTAACCGAGTGTTCGATAATAAATTCCTCTCTTGTACGCTTTAGTTCCTGCCTGATTTGCTCCAAGCATTTATGATGTATGTTGGAATCCCGGAATAAAGATTCATTAGTGAACCAAAATGCGCCATATTGCAATGAAATATGGTGAATCATCTTTGAGCGCAATGCAATCTCTACAGCCTGAATTGCAGTGAAAATCAATTCGCGCAAATCACAATCGAACCGATATAAATCCATTGCATTATCAAAAGTGCTATTGGGCTTGAATATGTGACGAACCTTATCACTTTCCATAGGGTGGAAATAGTTATGTAAGCGGAAATAGCTGACAACTTTCAAACAATCTATTGCCTTGTTTCTATCTTTTATGATAAGACCGCGCGACTCCAATAAATCAAGGATTTCAGAATAGTCTAAGGGTTGTTTGGAATATTTCATAAACGTATTAAAAGTAAAAGTCCCACCCTGGTTCGCTGTTCTACGGGAAGCGTGGTGGGAACTGTTGCTGCAAATTTACTAAATCCTTTGGAAACTACAAAATATTTTTATGATAATTTGCTTTATTGCCGCTTTTTACATATACACCTCCACACCATTCACTTCAAAGATACACACATCGCGAAGCTGCCGGATTTGATTAGAGTCCAGCAGCTTCATTCGTCTTGTGCCTTTGTAGAAGTCGTATTTGAGGGAGATGCAGCGGCGCCAGAGTTGAATCTCGCCGCTCTTGGTCCAGAGACGGATGTCGACGGGTTCGGGGGAGGAGAGGATTTTTCTTAATGTTGTGATGTGAACGGAAGTCATGGAAATTGAAAAATTGAAAGATGAAAAAATTGAAAATGGGGGGCGGTGATTGCTAATCGAAAGGTGGGGTGTATTGGGCGGTGAAGACGTTTGCCGGGTATGAGATGGATGTAGGTAAGATGTTGTCGGTGAACTTGTATTTGAATTTGATGGAGTTGGTGGCGTTGTCGGCATCGGAGATTTCAGAGGTGATGTCGGTGATGATGATGGGGAGGAAATAATCCTCGGTGATGTCCGTGACGAGAGAAACGGAATGGGAAAGAAGGAGAGTGGAGATGCGGACGGCATCGTCGTATTGCAGCATGGACGTTTCAACCTCGAATTCAGAATCCGTGGTGTCGTCGTAAAAGGAAGTCTCGCCATCGCAGACAGCCGTGGAACGCTCAAAATTGGTGATGCGCTTTGTTGTGCAATACAGGAAGATATATTCGTATTGCATAAACTCGTTGTAAACGGAAAGGATGATGTTCGGAACCTTGTCAATGACATAGAACGTCTTGGCAAGAGCACCGCGATGAACGGTAAAGGAAAGGAGCTTTCCTTTAGTCTTCAATCGGGAAGAGATGTATTCGGGAGAAATGTCCACGGACTGCGTGGTGCCTATAGCCGGGGTGCTCGTGCCCTCGTCGACAGTTTCAATGGTAGGCGATGACTTTCCGTTTTCCATGACAAGACAATCCGTGT
>CAKQDG010000056.1 GCA_934219025.1 uncultured Prevotella sp.
ATTCTCCTCTGCGGTAATTGGCGTTCCGAATTCCAAGGTATAAGTCTTGTAATCTTCTCCGTCTACTACATATTTCAGAGTATAGCTATTTGGAGCAAAAGAAGCAGCAAGTGTGATATTGGTATTCACGGTAATAGAGCGAGGATTGTCGGTATTACCGTCCGACCAAGAAACGAAGTGATAGCCCTCGTCAGGAATAGCAGTAAGTGTGGCAACAGCTCCAAGATCGTATGTGCCGCAACCATTAACGTTTCCGTGCTCTGAAGAAGAAACAGAAATAGTTCTTATCGGTTTTACAACATTAACCACGATGTCATTTCCTGCACCTGAATATTTGTTTACCAATCCCGGAGTAGAGAGAAGAACGTTGTTTACCTTAAATCCGTATGTACCAAACGCTGTTTCTTTCTTTACAGTAAACAATATCGTCATTACGTCGCCATCACCTTTAGCAATCTCATTGCCACCAAGTGAATAACAGAAGCAACGCACCTTGCCATTGTCAATGTTGCGAGTTGTCATGGAGTAACCATCTGCACGATCCGACCAGACACTTTTATCTAGAAATTCAAAGCATTCCTTGTCATACTGCAAATCATACTGCAATCCATTCACAATGTCGTTGTTCGACAAAGCAACATTAAGCTTCAGAGTATCCCCCGGTTCCACATCAGTGCCGCTAAGTGTGATATAGTTAGGCGAATACCTGTTGCCAGTTATTCTAATATTGTGCAACCTCTGATCCGGGTCGTTGGTGTAGAGTTGCAACAGTTCGTTGTAATCCTCTTCCTCAATGCCATTCCAAACAATATCCACATCTACGCTTTGCCATGAATCAACCACTATCGGCAACTCATTGCCCACTTTCAAATGGTCAGAACTTGTGGCAATGCGCTCAATTCTAAGAGGTGCCGAACCATAGTTGCTGATGCAGAAAGTTGTCTTTGCATCTTGCGTAATAGGAGTGCGCCCCATACTGATAGCATCTGTACAACGCATACTCGGACTGAGAATATTCACATAGCCAGAGTATTTGTCCGACAGCACATCCGTTTCTTTGCCCTTGATATTAGCCGTAAGTATAGCCTTCTGCGCTCCAAGTGATGTACTATATCTACCATCCAGTTTAACCTTGAAAGTAGCAATCTCTCCGTCGTTGCCGCTAAACGGTGTATCGCTCAACGAGAAGGCTAAGGCACGCAACATTCTGTTCTTCATTGAGACCGTAAGCTGATGATCAGCCTTGCGGTTAGAAAGGCTGAAACTTCCGTCAATATATTCCAATTGTTCCGGCATATTGAAGTCAAACTGAAAACCGGTGATAGGGTCCATATTGTTCATCCGTAGAGATACGGTAACGATAGAATCGGCAATACCAGATACATCCTCCACATGCAGCTCGTTTACGGCAAACGGCAGAGCCTGCAGCTTCACGGTGTTCAGTTTGTATATGCTGTTGGTGATGAACTTTGCCTCTTCCGTTATTCCGCCACGCTCCACCGGAGCATAGTTTAGGGTGAACATCCTGCTGCCACCTGCTGCAATCTCCATAGGGAACGACTCACTGCAAGAGAATTCAGTAGCACTAAACTCCACTCCACTTACAGAAAGTGGGGCATTGCCAACGTTGCTCACCTGTACAGTCTGCTGATAACTGCTTCTGATAGGCACCCTGCCATAGTCTATGAACATCGAACTGTATGTTGCCTTGGCACACCTGATGGTGGCGCTGCCCGATGTAGAAGCGGTGTTGCCGATAGTATTTCCCTCGCTGTCTGTCAGCACAATCTTATCGGCGCTTAGAGAAATTTCCGATGGTTCGTTGCCGAGCTTCAGTTTGACCGTTGCTATCGTGCCGTTGCCCGCTGCGATATTGCCCATCGACATGGAATATACAAACACGTTCAGCTTGCCGTCCTTCACTCCAGCCGTAACGCTGTGTCCATTTGTGCGGCCTGTCGTCTTGGCGGAATTCTCCACGAGCGACAGCCGCGGGTCAAGCGGTATGGAAACCTGTACCGACGACACGTTGTCCGTGTTCGTCAGTCCAATCTGCAACTCAACCGTGTCACCCGGCTTGCCCTCAACCGTGCTGATGCCAACGATATTGTCGGCAACGGCACTCACCGCCACCGACAATATCATTATACATACAAGCAACAAGGGCTTGATGATTTGTTTCGTCATAGATAAAGAATCTTGTTACGAAAAGACTTCAGTTACTTCACAACCTTCACGCCGTCTACGATATACACTCCTGCAGGAAGTTTCTGCAGGTCGCTGTTGCGTCCAGATACCTTAACTCCAGTAAGAGTATAGATACCGCTCACGTTCATCGCGTCAGCACCCATGCGCGTTATGCCGGTCGTCTGTCCGGCTTTAGCCTCAACATTTGTTCCGGCAGCATCGCTCAGTCTGATATCCATAACCTTAGCATTGCCAATGTTCAATACTGCATGCTTACCAGCCGACAGCGTTTTCCCGCTCATGCTGTAGGCAAGATAAATATAGTCGTTGTCGCTGAGCCATGACGAAGTCTGCTCAAAGCCGTTCATGTCATCCATGGCTTTAATCTCACTTCCCTTCTCTGTGGCGAGTTGTATCTGCACACCAGCAAGGGCAACAGGAGACTCAACGTATACTATGCCGTTCTCTACTGTGTATGTGGCCGTAGCCATAGCCAAAGAGTTTGTCGTGGCATCCGGATGGAGGATAGTACGGATGATGCCCACCACATCAAGAATGTCGATCTGCAAGTCCTTGTTCACGTCGGCAGCCTCAAAGATAAACGGTTTCGGTGTCTGACCGGAAGCATAGTTCACGGTAGCTATCACGTCAGCAACATCCACATTGCCAGAGCCGTTGGCATCGCCAAGAGTGGAGGTCTTTGGAGTCACGGCAACGATATTCGATGGATCAGTTTCCTTCAAGTCTGTCGTGATAACCTTATACCTATAATAATATGTAGTGTTCGGCACAACGTCGTAATCCACATATTCGAGTGTCTCGTTATCGAGAAGCTGCTTGTTCACTCTCACCGTGTCGCCATTTTCTGTGTAACGATATAGGTTATAGCCAAGGAAGTCGTCAAAGCTGTTCTGTGCGTCTGTCCATGAGAGAGTCACCTTGCCTAAGCCTGCTTCGCCCATAAATCCGGTGCTCAGTGAACCGGCAGCCTGCACATTCACGTTGAAGCGACAGTTCTCAATAGGAATGTCGAAACCTTCATTATCTTTCGCCTCGTCAACATAGATACGATTCAGTCCATCAATGCCGCTCTTGCCGGTGATAGTAAGATAAGCGGTATATACCAAGCTGTCGGCACTCCATGTGCCTTCCTCTGCTATAGGTGTCTGTGTGTATGGCGGACGAACGCCCATAGCTACCATTGGAGCAATACTTGTGCGCATCGGACGGTTGAAATATACCTCAAACTTGTGTTTACCTACACCAAGCGGTGGAAGCATATCAAACTCATCCTGTGCGTCGTAGCCGTCTACAACAACTTTCCATACGATGCCATGGGCCTCGGCGTTTGGGCGGGTGAGCATGTTGGAGAGGTCGTATTCGGTGGTGCCGTAACCGTTGTTTATATCAAGAATGCCTTTTCTTACAGATGATTCTATAACAGAACCAAAATAGTTTGGTGTGTCTGTTGTATAGACACCTACCCCACTAACATAAATAGCACCTTTATTACTAACCACGTTTGATGAAAGTAAATGTTGTAGATAAAAAGGAGAAAAGTCATTTCCTATGAAATTACATGATGTCAGATTCGCAAAATAGTTACCTATTTCATTGTTAAAGAAGTTACATTTTTCAAATATTCCTTTCGACAGTGAACAGATTTTATTGTTTATAATAATATTATTATCTACCATTTTTACCTCATCGCCCCAATTATATCTTAAATTTAAATGTTCAATATTAGATTTTTGAATGACTGTATAACTGAAATCAGATATGTCAATGCTTGCACCATTAGAACTTACAAAATCATTTATCCCCTCCAACACAATCAAGCTATCCGGCTTTCCAACCGCATTTATCGTTCCATTATTCTCAAAGTAAGTATTCTTAAACTCCAACTTCGTTCCCGGCTTAATCGTCAGCGTCACTCCTTCAGGAACAGCAAGATTCTTTGTAACGATATAATGCACATTCGGATAAAGCGTAGTATTTTCCTTGATAACTCCGCCAATTTCCACACCATTCTCAACAGTAAGCAATACATCCTGTTCTATTACTTCGTCCGAACCATCACAAGTTCCCTTTATAACAAGCTTAATATGTCTATTGTCCGCACACTTTTCATTAATCTTTATTCGCAGCGGCTCCGCACTTTTTGCTTTTCCATATGCACTCAACTCCGAACCGAAGTTAGCCTCGCTCTTGATAAGCTTCACTATCGTCGGGTCCTCATTCTCGCCAAGGTCGATGGAAAGTTTGATGTTCTTCGCTTTACCCCAAGCGTTACGCACAACAGGATAGAAATCTATTACTTCGCCGGCATCCGGTCTACCGTCGCCGTCGTTTTTCGTTGCGCCTTCAATATTGGCGCTGTCGTCCATCTCGTAAGTAACAAAAGAAATCTCCGGTTTGCGGTCTTCGTCCTTAATAGAGAATGCCTTGTAGATGTCCAGTCCGCCGGTAGCAGTACGGGAGTTGATAAGGTCGCCATACAGATACTCCTTGTTAGCATATTCCTTAGTCTGGATAAGTCGCGACAGGGCACCAGCCACCATCGGTGTAGCCATGGAAGTACCATTCAGAGCCTTGTAATTACCGCCAGGATAAGTACTCTCAATCGTTGCGCCAGGAGCAAGAAGTTCGTAGTTATACAGTTTGTCCTCTCCCCACTCAGAATAAGTAGGACCGTTATCATCATAATTGCTCCATTCCGTAACGTTGCCGTCGCTACCCATTGCCTGAACACCAAGCACAAAGGTGTAGGCACCGGGATACATCGGCATAGGCTCATTTTGACCTTTTTCCGGATGCTTATGGTTCAAACACTTCCCGTCATTACCAGCCGCCGCTACAAGCACCGCCTTTTGATAAGCTCTGCCCAATGCCTGTTCCTCAGCCTTCGACTCGCCATAGCTACCGAAACTCATGCTGATGACATCGGCACCATTAGCCACGGCATAGTCAATACCTTTAATTATTGTAGCCACATCGCCCGTGCCGTCGCTCTGCATCACCGTTACAGGCATTATCAACGCATCAGGGTTGGCACCAACGATACCTATACCGTTGCCGCCAACTGCAGCAGCGATACCAGCACAGTGAGTGCCATGTCCATTCCAGTCGCCAATGCGCCCAGTCTGGTTTACAAAGTCCCATCCATGAATATCATCCTTGAAGCCGTTGCCGTCGTCGTCATAATCATCTGCGCCATCAGCCTCTTTCGTGTTAGTCCATATATTGTCTTTAAGGTCGGGGTGGTCAATGTCCACACCTGTATCAAGAATTGCTATAATCGGTCGTTTTTGTGTTATCAACGGTTCCTGCCACAGCATCGGCATACGGATGTCGCGCAGTCCCCACTGCTCACTGTAAAGAGGGTCATCGTAGGTTACACTTTTTGCCCCCCCGATTCGTTTTGCTCCTCTTTAAGGATATTGCCCATATTGTTTTGAGCATCAGTAGTGCCAAGGGCATAAACGATTCTGTTTGGTTCAGCATATTCCACATCGGCGAGCTTCGAGAATCTGGCAACAGCCTCCTCCACGTTGCGCACCTTCGCCTTGTCGTAGTACATCAGATAAACGCGGTTCATCGTCGGGGCATCAACCGTCTTACCGTTGAAAGCCCTTGTCTGACGCTTCATTTGCAGATTGCCGGAGAGTGGCATCAGCTCCTCCACCGCCGTCACGCCGAGCTCGTGCAATGCCGCATCCAGACTGCCAACGCCCGATGACTTGAATTGCGTGCGCCGTGGAGCATTGATACGAGCGGCACTCTGTTCCTTAAACTTCACGATAACCTCTCCTTCCCTATAGTTATGGGCAGAGAAACGGCTATCCACCTTTACCACTTCATCCTCGTTGTTGCGGTCTTGCGCCATTGCAGGCACAGCAAGAGCCGCTGTCAAAGCAAGAGTTAAGAATCGATGTAATTCCATAATGTTAATATTAATGTTGATAAACTTATATGTTCATTATTATGCTATATTTCGGCTTTTAGTTTCTCTATCTCATCTACCTTTAATTCTGTCAATTCTGAAATAGTATTTATATCCATGCCACGTTTCAGCATAGCTTTCACAATTTCAGCTCGCCCTTCAGCTCTGCCCTGTTCTCTTCCTTCTTCTCTTCCTTGCTCTAAAGCTGTATCAATAGAATTCTTAACATCACGATATGCTTTTAAGCTGTTTTCGTATTCCCTAAGCTCCGTTGGTGTGAATTTTGCTATTTCAGCTTCCTTGAACAACTTAAAGAAAATTTTTTCTTTCAGAGCCTCAGGCCGTTTGTCTAGTTGTGAGAGATTCTTCAATACATAGAGCCATTTGTCGTAGAGTGTTATAAGCTCATCCTCGGTTTTGTTGAACTTTGCTATTTCCACGTATTTGAACGACAATTTATCATTGAACACTTTGTGGGTCTTCTTGTCGAGCAACCCTACGTCGTGGTTGATGTCTTCTTTGTCGAAGGCTTCCTCGTCGAGATCGGAATTAAGCAAAGCCACGGTATAGACGTGATCCAACTTGAAATTCCAGTTTGAACCTTTTGGCGCCTGTTCACGAATTGGAAATGTGGAATAAAACAAAGACCTGTCCTTAAAAAATTTCTGATATGCGTTTTGCATTTCCACAATGAATTTTTCACCATACTCATTTTCACAATACACATCAAATATTGCTTTTCGTTCAGCATACACATCGCCAACATGTTTGCTGTTCAAATATTTCACGTCTGTTATAATCTGAAATCCATCAAAGAGAGAGTTCAAGAAATTTATCAGCAAATCTTTGTTGGGCTTGGTGCCAAAAATCCGTTTGAATCCGAAGTCGGTCAACAAACTTATATATCTATCCTCTATATTCTTCATATATTCAGACTTTTCCTCTTTATCATTTTAGCATACAAAAATACGTTTTTCTCTTCACACTGCCAAATTTCTCGTTTCCTTTTAATTTAGAAATCAAGGATATTCATCAATTTATCCTGTATTAAGCTGGCTAAGGAATCCAGCGGCGGTGTATCTCGATTACTGCCCCACCCTTCACGACAAGCTCTGTATTAAGGCAGTTGAAATAGTCTTTGCGATAGTCGGGAAGCCTGTCGATATATTCCTTATAGGCTGTGCGGATAGTGTCGGAAGGGTCACGGTAGTCATCGCCACAGTCGATGAATACCAAATCCGGGGCAAGCTTGAGCTGCACGTCTCCAAGTTTCGTAAACACGGAATGGTCGTCCCAAAGCATCGTGCGATACGTTCCGCCACCGTTTGGTGCCAGCTCAGCTCCGCCGTTCTCTATTCCGCCGTTTACCACCTTTTCACCTCTGTATTCCGCAATAGAATCAATCACCATCGGCTTGCCCTCATAAACCAGAGTGTCGCCCGGACGCATACGGCTCACTTCCACTGCATCATACAGATCCTTGCTGAACACGCTGCACGTCATTCTTCCACCATTCCAGTCTATATCGCCGGCTTTGAAGCCCACGGCAATGGTGCAGTCGCTGAGCGAATCAAGGTTCAAAGCGCTATCCAGCGGCGCCACTCTCAAGTGTTCCGGTTTTCTTACTGTTGCACAAGCCGTTATCAGCAGCATCGCAACGGCTGCAAAAAAACAAGTTCTTTTCATTTTATTCTTTTTTTATAATATCAATAACATTGCCGGGCATGTTTCTATCATTCCACTTCTGCTGCATTGCCTCTAATCCAAGATATTTCCACGATGACTCTATTACGATGCCGGCTTCTGTCTCTTTAACGATCCTCTCCAGTTCGACAACCACCTCTGGGCCGAACAGTGCGCCATACTTATCCTTCCACGCTTTTCCTTGATAGAGAAACAGGTTTTTGATTATGGTCGGTATTCAGCACCCCATCAAAGTCAAGAAATATTATATTCTTCATACACTATTATTTATTGGGGCATGACAGAGGACTTTGCACTTACTATATAGTGCAGGAAAAGTACTGTGTCTTAAGAAAACGACTAATCATCCTCAAAACTTTCTTTCAACCATTCATACATTTTCTCTCCGTGTTCAGTTATGGTATCTCTATTCCAACCTTTGGGGTAGTCATTATGAACTACGAGCATTTTTAGACTTTCAATAGAACCAGACTTCGCTCCATTGCAATATGATTGGACATGAGCAGTTTTAACCTCGTATGATTCATTGCTTAGAGCAGAATTCAGGCCTTGCGAAATCATAACCAAATTGCCAAAGCTATCACGCATTGTTCTGTCGGTTTCTGTATTGTCCCATTGCATCATAGAATCACTTTGTGGCGTTTGAGGCGCAATATGCTCTATGCTTCTATTTCGCTTGAAAATGTAATTCTCAACAATGTCCATCTCCGGAGAATCCTTCTCGAATATCTCGTTACGATGTAACCAGATATAGAAGTCCAGTCTCCAGAACCAATAGCGATTGTCTCCTTGATATGACAACATATCATATGAAGGAAGAGGAAAGGCTTCATCTATCTTTTTTTTCAAAGAAGAATACAGCAGTTGCGCATCGGGCACTCCGTTAGAGCCGTCCACTTCATCCATCAACCAATTAAACCATCTGTAATTGGTATAGTTAGATGATGAAACGTACAACATAGATTGCAACATTTGAAGTTTCTTGAGTATGTTATTATCCTCATTGAGATTCATGTCTAGAGCGTATCCGTATTCAGTCGGGCGGACGAAACAGATGTCTAGAGCCAGACGGGCTTTGACCAAAGCTTCCATAAAATCTTTAATGTCTTGCTTATTGACTCTGTTACCGCTAAAAGGCAAATATTCTTCAAATATGCTAAGCAAGTTGCTTGGCTTGAAGAAGTCGTTAATTTTACAATTTGTTTTTTGCCCAATCTTTCTATATAATACTTGGAGCAATAAATACGGGAAGGACAAAGCGCACCGGGAGTCTCGATTTATCTCACGCTCGTTTTTAGGAGCTGTGGATGAAGGCAGGATGTCGATGATTGATACTGCATTATCATGCAGATTATTGTTAATACCATTGATTAAATCATTAGTAAATATCGTGCTTATATTTGCTTTCATTATTTCATTCTTCCTATCTCCGATACTTTCGTCTTTTCTTCTACGTACCAAAAGAGTATCAACATCGGCAAGTTTATTCCAAAGGAGCATATACTTGTCAATGTCTTCATCTAGATTGCTGAGCAATTTCACCTTAAGTATTTCATGCTGCTCCAGGTTTTTGCCCGAAGTATTCATGCGCTCGAAATATTTGTTGAGGTCTCTTGGATTATATCCATCAGGAAGATTGGATATAAAGAAACATAGATGATGATAGATATAGGATGAAAACGGAGATCTATCTTTTATTGCCATCTTATCAGCATCTTCCATAAACTCTTTTATCACCTTACGCCCATTCTGCATCTTCAAGTTCTTAAAAGACAATCTGTCTTCATCTTTATGCTCAATTAGACATCTTAGATAAGTATTATCTAAAGGACGAGATGTAAAATCCAATCGTGTCCGATTATTTGTGACAAGGAAACCGGCCCATTCTCTACTATAATCCTGCAAAACACATCCCAACAACATCATAACAGTAAAACGCTGCTGACCATCCACCAATTCATTATCTTTTGTAGAGGTCAACATACCTATATAGTAATCTCCTTGTCCGGAGGTCTGATCGTATTCCTTTTTCAAATCCCCCAACAGAGTGATAATATTTTCAGTGTCCCACTCGAAAAGCCGTTGGTATATGGGGATAGTAAAGAAGTGTCCTTCTTCTGCTATTAAATATGGTGTATACTTCATCGATTCAAATTCTTAAATGATTCAACAACAATATTCTGTTCCAATTGTTTGTTTATGTTTGAAGCCTTCATTCTTAGAGAACGCATAATTGGAGTCATACTTTGGCGTGTAGGGTATGATAGCTCTTTTGCTATATTTCTTGCTTCAGCGAGAAAAAAAGTAGGAGATGTGGCCTGGTCAATTATCAAAACCAACTCTGAATCTCCAGCATATTGTACTATAGACGATTTAATAGCTCTTTTACTTACATATCTATGTTGCAACAAGATTCTCATTATGACAACCAATGCGTCTGATAAATAATAGGCTCCAAATTTCAGGAAATAACAAAACAATATACTTTCTATAATGTCACGATACCATTGATTGCTTCCACCTTGAAAAGAATTATGCAAGGTTCTAAATTCAACTGTTTGACAAAATAAATGATATTTGCTGATGTGTTGTTCTACATAAGAGAAGAAATGAGTTCCACCTTGAATGGGTTCATTAAAATAGAATCTCTCACCAAATGGTGGAATTTCTTCCACTATTGGAGCTGCTTCATACTCTTTTTTTACTCTATAATTCCCTGTACTATCATCACATGGCTTCTTGCGCATCCATTTTCTTAGTCGAAAAATATATGTATCCAATGTCCGGACATAATCAGGTACAGTAGTCTGATCAATTTGAGAACGTCCATCTTCAATCATTTTGTTCCATACTTCTGCTGCATGTTTGGATTGGAGTTCGTATGTAGATGGTATATATCGTAGATGATGCGCCTTTAAAAGGTCATAATCGGTTAGTTCCACACCGCGTGAGTTCTGGTTGGAGAAAAACGTATATGCCAAATCTATAGATGTGTTTTGTAAGACAAGCACACTGAATTCCAACAGATTCAAAAGTCTATCCAATTGATCATGAATGCTTAAACGGCGCCCCACATAGTCGTGTATAAGATGCTTGTTGTAAGCAACATATTCTATTGAATGTTGAGAGGAAAATTTTTCGTATAGCAAACTTGTCTTTATGCCAAGTTCTGATAATAACAAGGCAAGCGTTACGAGCCGTTGCTGTCCGTCTATAATATCATATTTGTCATTATTGGAGTGAAGGATTATAGTCCCTAAGCGATAAGGGGTAGAAATTTCAGATGATATATGTTCAAAGACATCGTCAAGCAGACATTTCACATTTTCTTCCTCCCAACAGTAGATTCTTTGATAGCTGGGAATAGAGAGTGGTAGACGTAATACGTCGATAAATCTTTTCTCAAATACATCTACTGTCCCATCTTGCTGCGGTAGTGTGCAGTCGCTTATAATTTCCTGCTCTTCAAATGAAGGGATTTCTGATGTCAAGATGTTGATGAGTTTGTCGAAAAGTTCCATCATATAAGATAATGTCTGATACAAATCGTCTATGGAGTTTATCTTCTTTAAATGTTGGCAACGATATCCATAATCCCATTCAGACCAGGTGATTTCATCACAGTTCTGTGTATTATTCATTAGGCGGTCAATGAGTACACCGTACTTATTCTCCCAATCACCTTCAAAATGAAGTTCGACTCTGCCATTCCAATTGCTGTCAATTCTGTATTCATAATGAATATCATGACCATAGCCTTTGAGATAAAATTGGATATAACGACTTGTCTGCCATGAACCAGAAGGACACTTCACATTCATAGCATAAGCAGAGAATTTCTTTTTGAGCATGTTGATGCTCCAATCGTTAATGTATAACATATCAATTATTAAGTTGCTATTTCACAATATCTCAAACGCGATGGCGGCATAGCTTTCTGCGTTGACCAGGGCGTGGTAAAGGTTTGACAAATGCTACGGGCAACGATTGCATCAAGGGGATGATTACATTTATATAGATAACGTCCCGGCTGCAAATATATTGCTTGTGTATACCTTTTTTTGTTCATATCGCCATAATGTTCTGCATGAACAACACACTCCTGATGTTCTCCTCCATCGGAAGAATTCAAACCTACGAGGGTATCGTTGTATCTTATTATTGTTACAAAGTTAGTATAAAACCCATTAGAATAAAGATAGTTTTCTTGTGTTTAACACTAACTTTGCACCAAGAGAATATATCATGGTGAATAATACGAATACATATGAATGCTTGCGGACAAAAGTGACCTTTGGAACTCAATTGTGCATTTCCATACTCGAAGGCTCTGTCTGTAAAATCAAAACAGCCAAAAGGATTATGGGGGGGGGGGGGAAGAGCTAGCATACCTCTATTGGAACTGAAGGTCTCCTCAAACTTAGATACATAAATGTACTAAAATTCTAGAAGAGCCAAATGTTTTTTTTATTTTTTACCCTCACACCCTCACCAAACGGGGCTAACTCACTGATAGTCTTACATATAGATGTGTGAGGGTAAGTGTGAGGGGTGTGAGGGTAAATTGACGGTAAGTCTGGATGCTACTTGCAGTACCAAAACGGTGAAGCTGCGTGGTACCGAAAGTTTAGCTATGCGATACCGAAGGTGCAGCGGCGTGATACTGAACAGGAACCATGGCTTTGTTCACAGCGAACCGTGCTTTATCTCATCAACCTACACTCTTTTATGCTAATGCTCCATCTCTCACAGACGTAATCATTACCCTCACACCCCTCACCATTACCCCCACCAAGTCAAGTTGCTGACAGTCTGCAAGTTATATACAAAGTATGAGGGTGTGAGGGTAAAATGGGGAAAAACTTTTTATATATTATTCAGAGGTCAGTTTTTCTATGAGTTCAAGGAGTTCTCTGCTAATCTCTATGGGGGCGCCACTGATGTATTTTATCTCATTGCCAATGACTGCCTCTTTTCCTGTGTAGCTTTGCACGTATGCCTCTACGCCCTTCATACTCCCGGCAATAACCCTCACTTTCATTCCTTTCTTCAAAGGAACAGGTGCTGCCGTAACAGTTCCTTCGTTGTTTTCTATCAAACTGCGATAGTTGATGATTTCCCGGTCTGGCACTTTATAAATTCTTTTCTGCCCGGGCATAGTGAGCATCTTATAGACATCTGAGCGAAAGCGCACATTATTTAACACTAACTTTGTACCATAAGAACATTTTGCATATATATATTTGGTTGTGCGACAAAAAAACATTAATTTTGTCGCAAATATTGCGACGTTATAAAGGTTTCTATGTCGCACGAATGTTTTATTATATGTACATACACGAAAGAGACAATTGGACGGCATTCAAATGGGATGCATCAGCGCTTACGGTGATTCTTGAAAAGGTTAACCGTAAGCAAGGCTTGCTGTATGGCAGACTTGCCTCTCTCGGTTTTGACAGTAAACTGAAAGCTATGGCTGAAAACCTGACGTATGACGTTGTGCATTCGTCAGAGATAGAGGGCATCCGCCTGAATGCAGATGAGGTGCGGTCGTCTATTGCCCGAAAGCTTGGGATAGAGAATGTCAAACAAACAGCACCGTCGCATTATGTAGATTCTGTTGTGTCGGTAATGCTTGATGCAGTAAGTCATTATGACCAACCGCTGACTAAAGATAAATTATGTGCTTGGCAAGCCGCGTTTTTCCCGTCAGGCTTTAGTGAGGGGTCACAAATTGAGGTGGGAAAATACCGTACGAATGAAGAACATATTGTTTCAGGTATGTTCGGCAGAGAGAAAGTGCATTACATCGCTCCTGCGCCAGAGCGCGTAGAAGGAGAAATGGCAAGGTTTCTTGACTGGTTTAACAGGGATGAAAATGTAAGTTCTGTCATTCGCTCTGCCATAGCCCACCTTTGGTTCGTGAGCATCCACCCATTCGAGGACGGCAACGGACGGCTTGCACGCATCCTTTCCGATATGTTGTTGGCTCGTGCCGACAAGAGTGAGTTCCGCTTCTATAACATCTCCTCGCAGGTAAACAAAGACAAAAATCATTACTATGACATTTTGGAAAAGACACAGCATGGCGACGGAGATATAACAGAGTGGATTTCATGGTATGCCAGCACTTTGGCAATTGCTCTTGACGAAGCGGAAAACGTGGTCAGCGCAATACTCAACAAGAGTATTTTCTGGCAGAAAGTTTCGGCAGTGTCACTAAGTCAGCGTCAAACAGACATTCTTAATCTTTTCCTTGATGGTTATGAGGCAAAGATTACGTCAAAGACATGGGCTTCGCTTGGCAAATGCTCCAAGGATACAGCCATTCGCGATATACAGGACCTTGTGGCGAAAGACATACTGCGTGAGGACATTCCTGGAGCCAAGCGTCCAAGTTATTCCATCATATACAATCCAGAAGACATGACCGAATTCTTTTCCAACATTAATATTGAAGAGGATAACGGAGTTAACTACTTGACTGCAATGTACAAAGGCAAGACGCCTGTGCGTGAGAGAGTGCTGCCATTGGATGCGGAACGCTTCAGAAAAGGTGATTTGCCAGTAGAGAATTTGCTTGCAAAGTATTGCTCCTATATAAGAGCAAACCAATAATGTTAGTATTTTGCATAAAGCATAACAGGTCTTTGCTTCGAAGTTCCACGATAGATCTCCATCACTTTCGCAACACAATTCCCCGACACCGTGAAGCAACCACGGCTCTCTGAACCTATCGGTAAATACTCCCTCTCGCCTGAAAAT
>CAKQDG010000057.1 GCA_934219025.1 uncultured Prevotella sp.
CTAACGTTGCAGGATACAGCGCAACAGAGAATTCCTTTACAATCAACGGGACTGAACTTACTGATCTTGCAAAGAAGCCTACGTTTACGGATAAGGAAATCGCATATGATGGTAAAACAGACGTAAATGAAATTACTATTTCGACGGCGAAGCGTGGTTACATTACAAGTGTTACTATCTATTATGAAGAAACTGGCGGTAGCGAAATTCCAACTTGTGCCACTCCAACCATCGAGGGCACGACCCCATTCTTCGGTACAACAACCGTTACACTGGGTTGCACCACAGAGGGAGCAAAGATTTACTATACTCTCGACGGCAACGACCCTACAACAGCAAATGCTTTGTATGCTGAGCCGTTTACTCTCGACAAGACCACTACCGTTAAGGCAATTGCATATAACGGCGAGACTGCAAGCTCTGTTGCGACAAAAGAATTCGTGGCTGCTCCTACAGTTGCCACCGTTGCAGAGCTGACTGCTCTGACACAGGGCACAGTGTTCCAGTTCTCTGGCGAACTGACAGTTATTGCCGCTCCTACGGCTAAACACCTGTATGTGAAAGACGCTGCCGGAAACACCACTCTTCTGTATGATGCCAACGGCGGATTCACATTCGAAGTTGGTCAGCACATCGCTGCCGGATGGCAGGGCAAGGTGGACGTATACAAGAGTCTCTTCGAGGCTGTTCCTACCACTACTCTCACAGCCGTGGCTGACGCGAAAGACGAAATCGCATACGACACTAAGACAGCTGCCGACGTAACGGTGGAGAACGCCAATACCGTGGCTTGGCTGAAAGGCGTTACCTACACCGCTCCAGCAGATGGCAAAAAGGACTTCGAGATTAAGGAAGGCGAAACTACTGTTGCCGGATACAACCAGTTTGGCATCACTATCGCTGCTCCGGCAGAGGGCAGAACATACGACATCCTCGGCGTTATCAGCCGCTACAACGACAACGCCCAGTTCCAGCCTATCTCTATCGCTGCCGTTCCACAGGTAGTGGCTGTAAACATTGCAGCAGAGACTGGTGCCGACCTGGCAGCTCTCGTTGATGCCAAGGTGGCAGAAATCACGGCTGCCGGCGACAAGGCAGGCAACGTGGTCATCACTCTTGCAAAAGACGGTGCCTATACCGTGAGCAAGACTATCGAAACAAACGGAAACATCTCTATCACCGGCGATGCAGAGGGTATCGCAACTATCGACGCAAGCGCACTGACTACTCCGTTCACTCAGATTGCAGAACCTGCAGTTGAAGCAAACGACAAGGAATTCTTCCCTATCGGCGACGTAACGTTCAAGAATGTGAAAGTGACTGGCGTTGCTGCCCAGCTTTTCTATGCAAACAAGAAGAAGGTGCTCATCGACAACCTCGTGTTCAACAACAGCATCGTTCAAATCAATGGCGGCAACAAGACCGTATTTGACACAAACGGCGGCGGCGTAATCGGCAAGCTCGACATCCAGAACTCTACTATCTATGCCAACCCGCAGAACACAGGTGCTCTCTACAGCTCACAGAGCGGACAGAAGGCTACCGACGCCGGACTCGAGATGCAGACTATCTCTATCCAGAACTCTACTCTCTATAACATTGCTTACAACAAGAACGTGAACAACCACCGCCAGTCTAACCAGACTTGGCTCTCATACGTAGTGAAAAACAACCTCGTGCTCGACTGCGGCAAGGACGGACAGTTTGTAAAGGGTCTGAACGGCGGACAGAGCGGTGCCAACCCTGTATGGGATGTTGACAACAACTCATTCCTGCGCACAAGCGCTGAAGGCACAATCGAAGACCATGGTGCAACTGAAACCACTGGCGACGACAATGAGCCGGTTATGAATACAGTATTTGGCATTACAACATTTGCCGACCTCGCCAACGGCGACTTCACCGTTGCTGCCTCTTCAATGCAGGCAAAATACAAGGTGGGCGACCCACGCTGGCTCGTGGAGTATGTTCCTGAAGACATCACAGCAGAGAAGGCTGCACTGGCTGAAGAAATCCAGAAAGCAAAAGACTTGATCAATGGTCTTGACCCAGAGACAGACGAAAACGTGAAGGCCCTCAAAGACGCTATCGATGCTGCTCAGCAGGTTTACGACAATGCCGAAACAAAGGCTGAAGTGAACTATGCAATAAAAGACTTGCAGGAGGCCGAAGCTGTATATCAGCTGGCAGTTGCCAAGGCTGAACTCGCAGCCGAGATACAGAGCGCAACATCTCTTCTCGGCGATGCCGACGTGGAGAAAAACGAAAATGCAAAGACTCTCAAGGCTGCCATCGACAAGGCTCAGGCCGCTTACGACAACAATGAAGCTACAGTTGAAACAATCAAGCAGGCTACCGAAGAACTGAAAGCTGCCGAGGAGGCCTACAAGATTGCAACTTCTATCAATGGCGTAAATGCAGAAAGCTCTAACAACGGCGCATGGTACACTCTCCAGGGCGTCAAGGTAGAGAAAGCCCAGAAGGGCATCTTCATCCACAACGGAAAGAAAGTGGTATTGAAGTAAAAAAATCTTCTCAGATATGACAATCAAGGTTGCCGGACTGCATGTTCGGCAACCTTTTTTCGTATGTATTTTCCATATGTAATGCCATTGAGAAAAGATTTTTCAACTTTTCTTTTTGTACTCAAGTCAAATTGTATTATCTTTGCCTATTGTAAAACAGATAAAAGAACAAAACAACACCTAATGACGGCAAACGAATTCTTCAACAAACTGATGAGCGGTAAATTCTGGGCTAACATCGCAGCAATGATCGGCGTTGTCGTGCTGCTATGTCTCGGAGTGAAATTCGGCCTCGACCTCTACACCCACCACGGCGAAGAAATAGAAGTGCCAAACATAAAACACAAGCTCTTCAGCGATGCAGAACAGTTGCTGTCGAACCGCGGACTGGAAATACAGGTGACCGACACGGGATACGTGCGCTCACTGCCGCCAGACTGCATTCTGGAGCAGATCACGCCGCCGGGAGTGAAAGTGAAAAGAGGAAGAATAATATATGTGATAATAAACTCCGACCACTCACCGATGATCACCCTGCCCGACATTATCGACAACAACTCATACCGCGAGGCTAAAGCAAACCTCATGGCAATGGGATTCAAAGTGGGACCGCCACAATACGTGTCGGGCGAAAAGGATTGGGTCTACGGCATAACATGCCGCGGAAGAAACCTGCACAACGGCGAAAGGGTTTCGGTAGACGAAATACTGACCATACAGGTGGGCGACGGGGCCATGGCACTCGATGAAGACATCACCTACACCGACCCGGAACACACCCCCGGAGATTCGCTCAGTCACCACGGCAAACAGGACTACACGGAGGAGAGCAACGACAAAGACGAATTTGAAGTAGTAACCGGTCCGGAATAAACAGTTGATTGGCCTGGTTCTATTGTTCCTATCAGTCCCAGTGGCCTTATCAGTCACAATGGCCTTATCAGTCCCATTGGTCTTATCAGTCCCATTGGTCTTATTAGTCCCAGTCCTCCTAAAAAAAGAAAAAGAAAAAAAATGACAGACAACATATCCCCCACCCCACTCGACGACGAGCTCTACGAAGACGAAAACGGACAACTCTATGAGCATCTCCGGATAGTGGTAGACAAAGGTCAGGTGCCGCTGCGCATCGACAAATTCATGACCGAAAAGCTGCAGCACTCCAGCCGGAACCGAATACAAAAGGCCGCCGACTCCGGATTCGTTCACGTAAACGACAAACCGGTGAAAAGCAACTACAAGGTGCGACCTCTCGATGTCATCACACTGATGCTCGACCGACCGCACTACGACAGCAGCATCGAGCCGGAGGATATACCGCTGGACATAGTCTACGAGGACTCCGAACTGATGGTAATCAACAAGCCTGCCGGAATGGTGGTACACCCTGGATGCGGAAACTACCACGGCACTCTCGTAAATGCCGTGGCATGGCATATGAAAGATGTGCCAAACTACGATCCCAACGATCCAGAAGTGGGACTCGTACACCGCATAGACAAAGACACCAGCGGACTGCTCGTTGTGGCTAAAACGCCGCTGGCAAAAACATTCCTCAGCATGCAGTTCTTCAACAAAACCTCACACCGCAGCTACAATGCCCTTGTGTGGGGAAACTTCCCCGAAGACGAGGGGCGCATAGAAGGCAACATCGGCAGAGACCCGAAAGACAGGCTCCGGATGACAGTATTTCCGCCAGATTCCGGCATCGGAAAGTCGGCGGTTACCCACTACCGCGTGATTGAACGCTTCGGCTACGTAACTCTCGTGGAATGTATCCTCGAAACAGGGCGCACACATCAGATACGTGCCCATATGAAACACATCGGGCATCCGCTCTTCAGCGACGAACGCTATGGCGGCAACGAAATCCTGCGCGGCGAGCGCTGCGGCAGCTACCAGCAGTTCATTCGCAACTGCTTCAAAATCTGTCCGCGACAGGCTTTGCACGCAAAGACCCTCGGCTTTGTGCATCCAAAAACGGGCAAACAAATGGACTTCAACTCGGAACTGCCCGACGATATGGCACAGCTGTTGGAAAAATGGCGAAGGAGGAGCCAAAGCCCCCTCCAACTCCCCCAAGGGGGAGAGAGCTGACCAGGCAAGGGCTGTTCTGTTATAGCTACTCATAGTTCTCTCAGTTCACCCAGCACTCCCAGTTACTCCCAGAACTCCCGGAACTCCCAAAGAAAATAACAAAAAAACACCATATCATTATGAAAAATCTAAAAAGAACAATAGCCATCGTTTGCGGTGGCGACTCATCAGAGCACGACGTGTCACTGCGCTCGGCACAGGGACTCTATTCTTTCTTCGACAAAGAGCGTTACAATGTATATATCGTTGATATGAAGGGCAACGACTGGCATGTGGAACTCCACGACGGAACCACAGCGCCTATCGACCGCAACGACTTCTCGTTCATGGAAGACGGAAAACTCGTGCTCTTCGACTATGCCTACATCACAATCCACGGCACACCGGGCGAAAACGGTATTCTTCAGGGATATTTCGAACTCATCCACTTGCCCTATTCTACAAGCGGCGTGCTCGTAGAGGCAATGACATTCGACAAGTTCGTGCTCAACCAGTATCTGCGTGGCTACGGTGTGAGCGTTGCCGACAGCATGCTCATCCGCAAGGGATACGAGGCCCTCGTGAGCGACGACGAGATTGAAGAAAAAATCGGTATGCCGTGTTTCGTCAAGCCTGCTGCCGACGGAAGCAGCTTCGGCGTGTCGAAGGTGAAAAACAAAGACCAGCTCGCTCCGGCAATCCGCAAGGCTATTATGGAGAGCGACGACGTGATGGTGGAGAAATTCATCGACGGAACTGAAATTTCTATCGGATGCTACAAGACTCGCGAGAAGACTGTGGTGTTCCCTGCTACCGAAGTCGTAACACAAAATGAATTCTTCGACTACGATGCAAAATACAACGGTAAAGTAACCGAAATCACTCCTGCCCGCCTCAGCGACGAGACCACGGCCAGAGTAAGGGAAATAACAAGTCAGATATACGACATCCTCCATTGCAACGGCATCATCCGCATCGACTATATCATAAGCCGCGGCAAGGGCAGCAACGGAGAGATGGTAGACAAGGTGAACATGATCGAGATCAACACCACTCCGGGTATGACTGCCACAAGCTTTATCCCGCAGCAGGTAAAAGCTGCCGGACTAAGCATGACGGATGTCTTGACCGACATCGTGGAAAACCAGTTCAGATAAGTCCAGGTCTCTATTTGTCCTATAAGTCTTATTTGTCCTATAAGTCTTATTTGTCCTATAAGACCTATTTGTCCTATTAGTCATATAAAAAAAATACAACAATGACAATTCCTTCAATTTACGATGATATCCGCCCCTTCGAGCCCAACGAACTGCCCGAAGTATACAAGCGACTGCTCGACAACCCGCAGTTCCGGCAGGTTCTGGCATACCTCTATCCCGGTGTGCCCGTAGAAGCCATCGGAAAGAAGATGGCGGAATGTGAGACGTGTCTGGATTTCCAGCTCGCCTTCTGCTATAAATTCCTTGAACAACTTATGGCAAAGGCAAGCACCGGACTGGACATGGACGTGAAAGACGTGGATGTTACCAGGCGATACACCTTCGTGAGCAACCACCGCGACATCGTGCTCGACTCGGCATTGCTCGACAAGCTACTCTATGATGCGGGGTTCAAAACAACATGCGAGATTGCCATCGGCGACAACCTCCTGTCGCTGCCATGGGTAAAGGATTTGGTAAGGCTTAACAAATCATTTATCGTGCAGCGTTCTCTTCCGCCACGCGAGATGCTTTTGGCAAGCAAGAAGATGGCTGAATACATGCACTTCGTGATAAAAGAGAAGAACGACAACATCTGGATTGCGCAGCGCGAGGGCAGAGCGAAGGACTCAAACGACCGCACGCAGCCGGCTATCCTGAAGATGATGGCAATGGGCGGCGAAGGAACACCAGTGGAAAGGCTGTTGCAGTTGCATATCGTGCCGCTGACGATATCCTACGAGTTTGACCCGTGCGACTATCTCAAGGCTGCCGAGTTCCAGCTCAAGCGCGATGTGCCGGGATGGAAAAAGTCGGCTGCCGATGATGTGAACAGCATGCGCACCGGCATTATGGGATACAAGGGACGGGTGCACTACCACTGTGCGCCTTGCATAGACGATTTTCTGAACAATCTGTCGCCGGAAATTCCAAAGACAAAGGTGTTCGACGTTATCGCCGAGCATATCGACGAGGAGATATTCCGCAACTACTGTCTGTATCCCAACAACTACATTGCTCTCGACACTCTCGAAGGAAACAATGCACACGCCGACAAATACACGGCTGAGGAAAAGGCCACGTTTGACAAATATCTGAAGGGGCAACTTGCAAAGATTGACATTCCTGGCAAAGACGATGAATTCCTTATGGAACGCATGCTCACCATGTATGCAAACCCGGCAAGGAACAAAATAGCCACGACAAAAGAATAGAAACAAGAACTGCAACAAGTCAATGAGGATAAGAAACATATTCAATTCTGCCGCTGCCTGTGTAGCCACGGCCATGCTGATTGCCCTGCTTGCGGCATGCAGCAACGACCCTTACGACACAGGCGACGGCAGTCTTTCGTATATGCGCGCCGACTTTGCCGAAATTACCACAAATGCCAACGGCGAGGCAACGGCGGCAACTACCGACGACGGTGTCAGACTACTGTTGTCGCCCGCAGCAAAGGCATCATGGATGACGGCAAAAGACTCCACATACCGCGCACTGCTGTATTATGACACCAGCAGTGGGGCCACGGATGGAGCCACCGTGAAGCCTCTTGCCGTCAGCGAAATCCTCGTGCCTCGGATAACAAGGCAGAGCAACGCCGCTCTCTACCCCACCGACCCGCTCACATTCTCGTCGGCTTGGATTAGCCCCAACAAGAGATATGCCAACCTCGACATCAGCATCAAGACAGGTAAGAAGGACGGAAAACTCGAAAGTCAATATGTAGGTGTCCTTTATACAGGAACGGAAACCGACAACAGTGGAGCAAAGACCCACCATCTGCAACTTGTGCACAGCCAGAACAACGTGCCGCAGTATTACTCCGTGCAGACCTATGTGAGCATTCCGCTCTACCGCATGCCCTTGGCAATATCCGCCGGCGACAATATCGAGATTACGATAAACACCTACAATGGGAAAATCATCAAACTCTTCAGAATTTAACAGATAAACAAAAGAAATGAACACAATATCCGCCAATGGAAAGCTGATAGACCTTTCTGCGCCACAAGTAATGGGAATACTGAATGTTACCCCAGACTCCTTCTATGCCGGCAGTCGGAAACAATCCGAAAAGGAAATTGCCGAACGTGCCGACCAGATTATCAACGAAGGCGGTTCGATGATAGACATCGGCGCTTTCTCCACCCGCCCTGGCGCGGCACAGGTTTCGGCAAAGGAAGAGATGGAGCGCATGCGCCGTGCCCTGAAAATAGTGAGGGGGGTGCAGCCGGATGCCGTATTGAGCATCGACACATTCCGCCCCGAAGTGGCACAGATGGCAGTGGAGGAGTTCGGCGCCTCAATAATAAACGACGTGTCGGAGGGAAACATCAACGGTGCCTTTGGCGGTGCCGATGCCACAAACCCCAATGGCGAGACAGAAGATAACGACAGCAAATACCCGGCAATATTCCGTATGGCAGCAAAGCTCGCAGTGCCGTATATTCTTATGTCCACCCACGGCGAAATGCGCGACATAATGATGAATTTTGCCCGGGAGATACAGCTTCTGCGCGACCTTGGAGCCAAAGACATTATCCTCGACCCCGGTTTTGGCTTCGGCAAAACGCTGGAACAGAACTACTCCCTGCTGAACAACATGGAGCAACTGCAGGAGTTCAATCTGCCGATACTTGTCGGTGTATCGCGCAAGTCTATGATTTTCAAGCTCTTCGGCACCACACCCGCAGAGGCACTAAACGGAACATCTGTAATCAACACGATTTCCCTGCTCAAGGGAGCTTCTATCCTCCGCGTGCACGACGTAAAGGAATGTGCAGAGGCTGTGGCCATCGTAAAGGCAATGAAAGGATAATAAAAACAACGAAAAAAAGAATTAGGCAGTTTTCAAGATGTTTGAATTTGGCATAAAAGATATAATAGACATACTATGCGTCGCCCTGATGCTGTATTATCTGTACAGACTGATGAAGGAGTCGCGCTCGCTCAACGTATTTATCGGCATCATCGTGTTTGTCATCATCTGGCTCTTCGTGAGCCAGGTGCTCGAAATGCGACTCTTGGGCAGCATAATGGACAAGCTGGTCAGCGTGGGAGTCATCGCCCTTATCATCATCTTCCAGGAGGAGATAAGGAAATTTCTCTATTCGCTCGGTGCACACCAGAGGATGAGGGGCATAATGCGCCTGTTCTCGTCGGGAAGCAAAAACCGCAAGATTATGGACAAGACGGCAATCATGCCTATCGTGATGGCATGCATAAACATGAGCCGTGGCAAAGTGGGCGCACTCATTGTAATAGAGCGCACCGTGTCGCTCGAAGACATCATCGACACCGGCGACCTTATCGATGCCAATATCAACCAGCGCCTAATCGAGAACATCTTTTTCAAGAATTCTCCATTACACGACGGTGCCATGGTGGTGTCGAAGCGCCGCATCGTTGCTGCAGGATGCATCCTGCCCGTGAGCCACAACACCGACATACCAAAGGAGCTTGGCCTGCGCCACCGTGCCGCCCTCGGAATTTCGCAAGACAGCGATGCCATTGCCATCGTAGTGTCGGAAGAAACGGGAGGCATCTCGGTTGCCATTAAGGGAGAGTTCCGCCTGCGCGTCTCCGGCGAGTTGCTCGAGAGCATCCTGACCAAGGAACTGATTGAATAATCAGATTTTTTCTGATTCATAATAAAAGTATTTTTTCTGGTTTTTACCCTCACACCCTCACCAAACCCACGGAACCCTTTTATTTATCGGCGTTTCAGAGGGTGAGGGATGGGTGAGGGATGGGTGAGGGATGGTGAGGGTAAAAAGGAATTTTCTTGCTTGTAATCCCGCTGATTCATAACAGTGCGAATCTTTAATTTGATTTTTATTCGCCTGTTTTATTTTTAATTTGAAAGCATTTTTATACCTTTGCATCTATATAGTAAGTAAAAACAAAGAAATAGATGCGAATAGTAATCAAAATAGGAAGCAACGTACTCACGAGGGATGACGGCAAACTGAACGTAACGCGCATGTCGGCCCTCGTAGACCAAATTGCCATATTGCGCAGGAAAGGACACGAGATAATACTTGTGTCGAGCGGTTCCGTGGCTGGAGGACGCGGAGAGATGACGGCATCAAAGAAGCTCGACAAGGTGGGACAGCGGCAGCTATTCTCGGCTGTGGGGCAGGTGAAACTCATCAACCTGTACTACGACCTGTTTAGGGAGTACGGCATACACATCGGACAAATCCTCACGATGAAAGAGAGTTTCGCCACGAGGCGCGAATATCTGAACCAGAGGGCGTGTATGGAGGTGATGCTCGGAAACGGAGTGCTGCCCATAATCAACGAGAACGACACGGTGAGCGTTACCGAACTGATGTTTACCGACAACGACGAACTGTCGGGACTCGTAGCCTCGATGATGGACGCCCACTTGCTCGTGATTCTGAGCAACGTGGACGGTATTTTCAACGGCAACCCCAACTTGCCGGAAACAAGCGTGATAAGAGCTGTGGAGCCGGGCAGAAGTCTTAAAGAATATATCAGCACCGAAAAGAGCAGTATGGGCAGAGGCGGAATGACAAGCAAATGCAACATAGCACAGCGTGTGGCTGCCGAAGGGATTAAGGTGGTGATAGCCAACGGCAAGAGAGACAACATCCTGACATTGCTCGCTGACAGCCCCGAAGACACGCCACACACCGAATTTCTGCCTAACCCGCAACCGGCAGGGGCAATAAAGAAATGGATTGCCCACAGCACAAGTTTTGCAAAAGGCACAATAACAGTAAACAGCAAAGCTGCCGAAGCCCTTAGCGGCAACCATGCCGTGAGTCTGCTCATGGTGGGGGTGGTGAGCGTGGAGGGCGACTTTGAAGAGGGCGACCTCGTGGCTATCGCCGACGAAAGAGGAAACGAAATAGGACTGGGCAGAACGGCTTACGACAGCAATGCGGCGCGCCGCCTGATAGGAAAACACGACGTGAAACCCGTGATACACTACGACTACATGGTGGTGAACGGACAAGCATATCTATAAACAATACAAAACACAAAATCCATGAACCCTATATTCAAGGCTGTAAAAACAGCAAGCATGAAGCTCGCCCTTCTCTCTGACGAGAAAAGAAACAGAATACTGAACAAAGTGGCTGACGCAATGTGCAGCCAAAAACACAGTCTGCTCGATGCCAACAGGAAAGACCTGGAAGCTATGGAAAGGAGCAATCCTCTGTACGACAGGCTGATGCTCACCGAAACACGCATCGAGGGAATTGCCGCTGACATGCGCAACGTGGCTCTGCTGCCCTCGCCGCTGGGCAAGGTGTCAAAGCAGAAGACATTGCCCAACGGACTGAGGCTTCATCGCGTGAGCGTGCCGTTCGGCGTGATTGGAATGATATACGAGGCTCGGCCAAACGTAACCTTCGACGTTTTCTCGCTCGCCGTAAAAAGCGGAAACGCCTGCATACTGAAGGGGGGAAAGGATGCCGACCACTCCAACCGCGAAGCCATAAGAATCATACACAGCGTGCTGAAAGAGGAAGATGTGGACCAGAACATCGTGGCTCTGCTACCTGCCACTCACGATTCTACGGCTGAACTGCTCAATGCCGTGGGCTATGTGGACTTGTGCATACCGAGGGGCGGACGCCGACTGATAGACTTTGTTAGAGACACGGCACGGGTGCCTGTAATAGAAACCGGCGCCGGGGTGGTGAACACTTATTTCGATGCCGCCGGCAACACGGAGATGGGGGCAAGGATTATCTACAACGCCAAAACACGGCGCGTGAGCGTGTGCAACGCTCTGGACTGCCTGATTATACACCGCAACCGACTTGGCGACCTACCGGATCTGTGCCGCAATCTGGCTGAGAAAAATGTACACATATATGCCGACAGCCTCTCGTTTGAGGCTCTTCACGGCAATTATCCGCAAGACTTGCTGCACCACTCCACCGCAGACGACTATGGCACGGAATTCATGGACTACAAACTCGCCGTGAAAACCGTAGACTCCCTGACAGATGCCATTGCCCACATTGCCGAATATGGGTCAGGCCACAGCGAATGTATCATCACCGACGACAAACAGGCGGCGCTGCTATTCCAACAGCAAGTGGATGCGGCCTGCGTGTACTGGAACGCTCCTACAAGCTTTACCGACGGGGCTCAGTTCGGACTCGGCGCCGAAATAGGCATAAGCACACAGAAACTGGGACCGCGCGGCCCCATGGCCCTTGAAGAGATTACCACATACAAATGGATTATCGAGGGCGAAGGACAGACAAGGGAGTGATGAGGATGGAAAAATGGAAAAATGGAAAAATGGAAAAATGGAAAGATTGAAATGATAAAATAATCCGCCACCGTTTCGCAACGATGGCGGACAAAAACAATTAATAGACATATTTATAAAAGGAACGTATAAATATCTTGTCTCGGCAATGAATTCAAATCTATTTTTATGCCATGCCGGGATGTAATTCAACTTTTTGCAAAGGTAAACATAAAAACGATAACAGGTATTACCATTTTTACCTCTAAAACTATCAATTCTACACAATATTGCCTCGAAGTATGCTAAATCATCCAAGCATTAACATTTGTTCAAAATAAGCGGAAAGAAAAAACACAGCCTCAACAAACGAAATGAAGAATTATTTTGAGCAATGCTTTATGGAATGACGATTTTTTCATACTTTTGCACAAGAACAAAATAACAGAATATCCCAACGCAATATGGAAATCTCAGAACTATACAAAATCTTTGAGCAGCACCCCGTGGTAACAACCGACAGCCGCGACTGCCCCGAAGGTTCAATATTCTTTGCACTTAAAGGAGCATCGTTCAACGGCAACGCCTTTGCACAAAAGGCTATAGAACAGGGATGCGCCTATGCCGTGGTGGACGAGGCCGAATTTGCCCCGGAAGGCGACAAACGCTTTATCCTCTGCAACGACTGTCTGCACACGCTGCAGCAACTCGCAAACTACCACAGACGACACCTGGGCACAAAGATTATCGGCATAACCGGAACAAACGGCAAAACAACGACAAAGGAACTCGTTGCCGCCGTGCTGGAGAAAAAATACAACGTGCTGTATACTTTGGGAAACTTCAACAACGACATCGGCGTGCCGAAAACACTGCTGCGACTGAAACCGGAACACGAAATTGCAGTGGTGGAGATGGGAGCAAGTCACCCCGGCGATATAAAGACGCTCGTGAACATCGTGGAGCCCGACTGCGGAATAATCACCAATGTGGGCAGAGCACACCTCCAGGGCTTCGGCTCGTTTGAAGGAGTGATAAAGACAAAAGGCGAACTCTACGACTACATCCGCGACAATGGCGGATTTGTGTTTATACACAACGAAAACAAATACCTGCAGAGCATAGCAAGCGGACTTGAACTGATAAAATACGGCACCACAACAGGCGACACATCACTTGCCGTGTGTGGCGAAGTGGTGGAATGTGCCCCATATCTGAAATTCCGCTGGAACAGCAGTCAGGGCAAATGGCACGAGGTGCAGACCCACCTCATCGGCAGCTACAACGTGTATAATATGCTGGCAGCTGCTTGCATAGGAATATATTTCGGCGTAAGCGAAGAGCAAGTGAGCGATGCGCTGCGCAACTATGTGCCTACAAACAACCGCTCGCAGCTTGAAGTAACCGGGAGCAACAAGCTCATCGTGGACACCTACAACGCAAACCCTACAAGCATGCGTGCAGCACTGGAGAACTTCCACGACATGGCGGTGGAGCCCAAGATGGCAATACTCGGCGATATGGGCGAACTGGGAGCCGTGAGCAACGAGGAGCACCAAAAGGTTGTGGACTTCCTCACGGAAAACAATCTTACCGACGTTTGGCTCGTGGGCGAAAACTTCGGCAAGATAGACTGCCGGTTCCGCAAATTCCACGATGTGGACGAGGTGAAAAAAGAGATTGCAAAAAACAAGCCCACAGGGAAATACATCCTTATCAAAGGCAGCAACAGCATGAAACTGTTCCAACTGCCGGAACTGTTGTAATATTAAAAAAAAGAGGTTCTTCCGATATTTGGAGTGATAGTATTTATTACCGGAAGTGGCAAATGTGTTTTTTAGACGAAAACCCATAAAACACCCTCTGACAAGTAAAGTCCTCGTTCCTCGGGCTTACCGGTGTATTGTCGTATTTCCTTACGAGAACAAGTTCTCTCTCGGAAATACGCCAATCCACCGGTAATGCCTTTGGCATTTTTACTTGTCAGAGGGCGATAAACATAAAAAACAAAGGAAACCATTTTCGACCTGTAAAACAGAATGTCGGCGAGACTTGTCTGACTTGTAACAGACAAGTATTGCAGTATTGTCAAGCACTGTTTTATTTGTTTGCCACAAGGTTTTGATTTCCTTTGTTTTTTATGTTTATCGCCCGATGTCGTTTTGCTGGGAGACATGAAGTGACTCTTTGTATAAAGCAAGATATGGACGGAAGAGAGCTTGCTCTCTAAAGTACATACCTTGCTTTATACAATAAGCCG
>CAKQDG010000058.1 GCA_934219025.1 uncultured Prevotella sp.
GGTTCCTTTCCATCTTGACCTTGAATCTCGTCATCTTTAATCAAGAAATAGAGTTTCTTCAAGAAAGCCTCATATTTCTGAACCAACGAGTTGAAAAAAGTATATCTTACGATAGGAGTGATGTTTGGGTTGGCATAGATATTATTCAATGCCTCCTTCAACAGCAAGTCAATACCATCAAGCTTTGGAATACTTACGGTATTCAGCACGAAGAAAAGATTGTCGATAATCTCTGGCAAACTTCTCATCTTGCTACAAACACCAGCCATCTCGCCCTGCATAGCCTCAAACAACTTTTCCTTCAACACGGCTTCGTCATATACAAAGCTTGATGTTGCAGCAGCTTGTTTCGCTACAGCCTCCACGAACTTACCTACCAAAGTCAAGGCGAATCCCTTCTCCTTGTCCAAAATTTCCTTGAAATGATAGTACTTGTCTATCTGGTCGATGATGGCATCGCCAAACTTCTCCTTGCAGATGTTTACCATCACGTCGTATGAGTTGCCAGCTCGTGCTGCATCAACGACCTCTGGGTCGCTAAGCAGTTCTTCCCAGATTTGCTTGATAATCTTGTCGTTCTCGTTGAGAATCGCCGCAAAAGGACTATTCACCATGTCAAGAAGCTCTGCCACGGTTTTCTTCTCATCCTCCAGTTTCTTTCCGACTTCACCTATACGTGTAGCCTTCAACTCCGTAGGGGAGTCTTCGAGTTCGATGGCACCGTCAAATGAAAGCTGGATTCTCAACTTGTCCAAGTCTATCATGCCCATCAGCTCCATCGGCAAAGTTTCCTTGGTATATGGCAAATACTTATAGAACACCTTGCAGAACACATAGAACTTCTCCAATTCCGGGTCAGTGAAGTCCATGAGCTGAGCCAAGAAACCATATTGACGGACAAAACGGTTCACTTCCTTGCGATACTTGTCCTTGTCTTCATCCGACAACGGAGCCACTCTCTCTTTCACAATTTTCAAAAGGACAGACGGAACTCCACTCACTCTCACCTTATCTATCATCCTGCTGCAAACATCGTTTATCTCATCTTCATTGAAAATGTTCCATCTTTCAACATCTTCTTTCAATGTATACACACGTTGTTCATCCACATCACCCGTAAGTGTCGTCACCGTGTAGTACTTGTTGAAAGCCTTTTTTACAGAATCCTCATCATTGCGGAAGTCCACCACAAGCGTGTCTTCCTTATATGGCCAATAGGTACGGTTCAAACGTGACAATGTCTGAATGCACTGGATGCCGCCCAAACTGCTGTCTACGAACATGGTATGAAGCAGCTTCTGGTCAAAGCCTGTCTGGAACTTCTCGGCAACAATCAATATCTTGTAGTCGTCTTCCTTGAACTTCTCGGCGATATCATTGTTCGTAACGCCATCGTCGTTCATACTTGCTTCAGTACACTTGTTACCGTTGCTATCAATGACTTCTCCAGAGAAAGCCACCAAGGTCTTGATAGCACCATGGTACTCCTCCTTGATAATGCGGTCAATGATTTGTTTGTAGTCGGCAGCCGACTGTCTGGAGTCGCATACAACCATCGCCTTTGCCTGATGGTTTATCTTTTTGATTGTATGCTTCATAAACTGGTCAACTATCATGCTCGCCTTTCTCAGCTTGATGTACTTGTTCTTGCCCAACCACTCACCAATCACCTTCAAGGCTTTCTTTTGTTCAAAGAGTTTGTCCTTGTCTTCGTCTGGATGCTTCTCTATCAGCTCAAACTTTGTCTTGTAGCTTTTGTAGTTCTGCGTCACGTCAAGGATAAACTTCTCGTCTATGGCCTGTTTCATGGAATACAAGTCGTGTGGTTCCTTGCCGTCCTTACCATAGATCACATAAGTCTTGTCTTTTGGCGTTGCTGTGAAGGCAAAATACGAGATATGTTTCATCATCTTTCTATAGCTCTGCATCTGAGCCATCAGTGCATCAAGAGGGCTGTCGTATTCCTCTGGGTCATAATCTCCAATTTTCTCCAAGTCTTCCTTAGTGGAAAGGGCATTAACCAGGTCTTTTGCAGACTCGCTGCCAACTGCTGTATGTGCCTCGTCAACAATTATTGCATACTTCTTGGACTTCTCATGTTTTAGATAATCAAGTGCATAGGCAAATTTCTGAACGGTAGATATGATGATTCTGTTTTCACCGTTCAAGGCATCCGCCAATTTCTTGGAGCCTTTGCGTATGTCCTTCACTGTTCCTGCCGTTGTCTCGAAGTTCACCACATCCTCCGCCATATTGCGATTGAGCACAATACGGTCTGTCACCATGATGATGCTGTCGAAGATTGCCGTACCATCAGGATTCGTCATATTGGCAAGCTGGTGTGCCAACCAAGCCATTGTCTTGGTTTTTCCACTACCTGCGGAATGTTGAATCAGATAATTGTGTCCCGGTCCTTCCTCACGAACCAATCCACGGAGTTTTCTCACGGCACGGAGTTGGTGGAAACGAGGGAAGATAACTACAGTACGCTTTTTCTGCTCCTTGGTGTCCTTGTCCTCGTAATACTCATCATAACGCTTGATGAAGTTTTCCAAAATGTCGAGGATAGAGTCGGCTTGCAGTATATATTGCCACATATAGGCAACAGGATATTCGTTCTCGATAGGTGGATTTACAGCCTCACGGTTGAATGGAAGAAACGTCGTTTCCTCACCATTCAGGAACGTAGTCATGAAGGCATACTGATTATCCATCACAAAATGTACCAAGCAGTTACGCAGCATGCGGTTATGCGGATCGCGGTTTTCCTTGTATTGCTTTATACCGTGTGTATAGTTCTGGCCTGTGCCTTCGTTTTTCAATTCGAAAGTAAACAGAGGTATGCCGTTTAGCAAGATACACATATCCAGTTCGTTGCCGCTGTCTGCTCCAGTAGAATAGCGCATTTGGCGTACAATACTGAAGCGGTTGGCACGATATAGCCGATAATTGTCCGTCTCTTCACCTTCGAGAATAGGCTTGAACTGGCAAAACTTCACCTTTGCACCACTAACCGTGAAACCTTTACGCATGATTGAAAGGATGCTTTCTCCTCTGTCAAGACGTTTATTGTATTCACGGATTACTGTTGCCGTTTCCTGTCCAGGAAAGTGCTTGGATAATTTTGCCCACAAAACAGGCTGTTGGCGCAAGAACTGCTCCAGCATCTCCACATCACACAGCTTTTCTATATCAAACTGTGAGCTGCTTCTTTGGTTGTAGAGGTTGCTATTAGCAAGATTGTTTGCAATATGCTCCTCAAAAGTTGTTTCATTCAAGAGATTATCCATCGTTGTTAGTTTTATATCTTGAAATAAATATTCTTTTGTATTTTGCAAATCATCGGTCATGACCGATGAAATCACTTCCACCTTCTGCCATTCTTTTCACTTCGTTGATTTCATTAATCAACTGTTCCTTTGTTGGCAGATAGAGTTGGTATTTGCTGGCAAGGATGGTTTTGTTGTCTTCTGGCAAGGCAAGTTTTACAGCAGTATCATTTTTTTCGGTACAGAGCAAAATGCCAATGGTAGGATTCTCATCAGCAGTCTTCTCATAACGGTCGTAGTAGTTCACATAGAGTTGCAACTGACCGAGGTCTTGATGTGTCAGTTTATGGTTTTTTATCTCAATCACCACAAATGAACGTAGCAAGCGATTATAGAAGACCAAATCGGCAAAATACTCATCATCTTCTATCAAAAGCCGCTTTTGCCTGGCAACAAAAGAAAAGCCCTTGCCCATTTCGAGCAAGAAGTCGGCTATATGTGAGATGATGGCACTCTCCAAATCCTTCTCATAATAAGAGGCTTTACGTTCCAAACCCAAGAACTCCAACACCATTGGGTCTTTTATAATCTCCTGTGGCGTCTCAGGTATGCGTTCTTTGCGTGCCACGGCAAGTACAGACTCCTTATCGTTGCTCATCAAAAGGCGTTCGTATAGCATAGAGTTGATTTGACGCTCAAGCTGACGCCCCGTCCATCCTTCGTTCACGGCTTCCAACTCATAGTACTCTCGTTTGTCTGGATCAGGTATTTGTATAAGCATTCTATATTGCGACCAATTCAATTGGGAACGCAGTGCGTTCCCGATTGGATATGTATTGTAAAATTGGCGGCAAAATTTTAATTGACGCTCACTAAATCCGCTTCCATATTCAGGTTCTATTTCCTTTGCCAGATTCTTAATCAGATAAGTTCCGTATTCAGCACGTCCTTTACCTTGCAGCTCTTTTTCTACAATACGTTGTCCTATAGACCAATACATTTTCACTCGGCAAAAGTCAACACTACGCACAGCATTGGTGCGAGCTGTATTGATTATTGATTTAATTTCGTTGACAAGACCTTGAAGGGTAATGTCTTGCTTATTTTTATCTGCCATATTCTATGTCTTTATTAATGTTCTTTATAATTCGTCGGTCATGACCGACGATTTAATCAACTACTCATTTCAAAGTGCAAATTTGGCACTTTGGAGTTTATGATTTATCCTAAGTTGCACTTTGAAATGGCACTTTGGATAACTTTTCAGCAAATCTTACGCTTGCCTGTTACCACCTCGGTGATGAGACTCTGCTTGTATTCCTGCAAGAGTTCCACTTGGTGCTGGGCTTTGGAGACAGATGAATCTATAGAGGCACATCTCTTGTCAAGATACGAAACGATGTCTCGCTGTTCCTCTTTAGGTGGTAATAATACAGAACACAAGGACAAAATAGATTGTGTAATGCTGTAAACTTTAACTCCATAAACTCTTGAGCGGATTTGATAGCGCCAATAGTCTGTTCTAAAAAGATATGCCATAAACTTAGCATCCGTATCTTTTGTTTGCAAAACTACGGTATGATAGCCTCCAAATATAAGTTGGGGCGTATCATTATACACACAGTTTCCACATCCGTCATAATCCTCTGACGTATCTGCAAATATAAAGTCACCTTGATGGGCTATGGATTTTTCCGCATTTGCAATAAATATGTCTGGCACAAAACGAATTAATTCATTCTGCAAACAAACTCCATCATTTGTCTTGGAGTGAACTTGGCCATAACTAATAGCAGGATTCCCTTTTTCAACGATGTCTGCTTTTGTAAAAGTCAACCCCTTATTCATCGTACCAAATCTTTTTAATGGGATAACATTCCAAGACGCAGGAATTTCTCCAATCCATTCCACTCCCGAATCTTTCATTTCCACATTCGGGTTAAGTCCTTTCGTAACGGCATGGGTGATGACACTCTGCTTCAATTCTTGGAGCAAAGCGATGCGCTTCTGTTGTGCAGATATAACGTTGTCTATCTCGGAACATTTCTTGTCGAGAAAGGAAACGATCTTTTTTTGTTCCTCAATTAACGGATAAGAAATCATTAATTTTTCTAATGTTCTCATGCCTATGTTTTGCTGAGTACCATATGACCAATTAAATTCCACTTGTCGCTGAAAAGCATCAGATACCAAAAAATAATAAATGTAATATGGTAGGATTATAGATCTGTTTGCTCTGAAAACAGCCAAAGGTGACCATATGGTGAATTTTTTATCTGTGTCAACAATTGATACTTTTCCTGTTGTTGCGCCAGATTTTATCATATATACATCATTCTTATGTGGAATATATTTTTTACAACATTCTTTGTAGAATTCTTCAGAAACGAATCCTCTGATATGTTCAAAGTCAATACCTCCATTACCAAATGAAACTGCTTCTGCAGAAACAAAAGGAACTCCTTCATCAAACAATTGTGGAGTCGTATGTGGACCATCTGTAATAGGCATCTGTAGGCAGAATAAAATTTTACTCACATTCCAATGGCTCGGCACTTCGCCAATCCATTCCACACCACTATCTTTATATGAATCGTATTGTTTCATACGCCTTAATCTTCTTTAAGATGAGACAATTCTTCGTTCAAAGTATTATCAAGCGAAGCTAATTCTGCAAAAATCTCCTCGCTGCTACGCAACGGACGATACTTGTAGAACAAGCGGGTGAACGGAAATTCACATCCCACCTTGTCCTTGCTTCTGTCCATCCAAGCATCTGGAGCGAAAGGCACGACCTCGGTGTCAAAGTATTCATCGATGTCACGCTTCATAGGAATCTTCTCCGTGTCATTGAGGTTGGTATCAATCACCCACTCACCGCTGTTCTTGAACGGATCAACGTAGGCGACAGGAGCATCCTCACAGATTACACCAAAAGCATCACGAATGAGCTTCTGCTGCGCCTTGGTGGTCTTGACCTTGTGAGCCTTCAACCAAACAAAAAAGTCGTGGTCGTTATGCTTCTCGTCAATGCCTTCCAACTGGGCGATGTCACGCAAGATGACGTTCTTCTTGTCATCAGCCTTGAAGTCCTCACTCTCGCACAAGGCATCATACTTGGCAGAGATATTTTCGAACCAGAGACGAAGAGGGCGACGAACAGCCACATTGGTATAGAGGAAGTCATCATAGTCGAGCAGCTTGGCTATTTCCAAATGTTCCATCTCGCCAGTCTTCTCATACTCAATGTCTCGGCTGTATGATTGATATTCCTTGTATATGTCGAAGATTTCCCTGGCACCGTCATCGCTTATCTCATAACGCTTCTTACCTAAGTTCTTCTGGAGCAGATTGGTAAACTCCTTGGTGTGGGCTGCATCTATGAAGAGAGCCTTGTGATATTTTTCAGCAGGACGCTTGTTGTCGAGAATCCAAAGGTATGTGGTGATGTCAGTACCATAGAACAAGTTTTTGGGCAAGGCTACAATAGCGTCGAGCAAGTTGCGGTCGAGCAGCATCTTTCTGATGTTGCTCCATCCATTGCCAGCATCGCCATTGAACAAAGGCGAGCCATTCAACACAATACCAATGCGAGAGCCTGCTTGGTCGTCCATCTTGGCTATCATGTGCTGCAAGAAGAGCAAGGAGCCATCGGATGTAGAAGGAAGACCTGCCTCGAAGCGTCCACCAGGGCAGTTGTCTTTCAAAACAGCCTTCTTCACATTCTGGTCTTTACCCCAATCCACACCGAAAGGAGGGTTGGCAAGCATGAAGTTGAACTTCTTGCCATACAACTTATCGTCTGCCAAGGTGTCGCCTTGAAAGAGTTGCTGGTCGAGGTTCTGGTCATCGCCCTTCATCAAGAGGTCTGCCTTACAGATGGCGTATGTCTTCTCGCTCAGTTCCTGACCATAAAGATATACTTTCAGGTTCTTGTTCTGAGCCATTTCCTGCAAATGCTCACGTCCCACGGTCAGCATACCGCCAGTACCGCAGCATGGGTCGTAGATAGTGAAAGCCTTGCCAGGGATAAACAGCTCTTGCTCCTTGCCGCACATGGTGAGACTTACCAAAAGTTTTACCACCTCTCTTGGCGTATAATACTGACCAGCCTTCGTGTTGGTGGACTCCTTGGAACGGCGGATGACAATCTCGAAGATGGTTCCCATCATGGCATTGCTCACCTTGCTTGGATGGAGGTCAGCCTTCTCCACAAACTGCTGAATGACGGCATAGAGCTTGTTGCCTCTGTCCAAACGAGCATATATTTTTGACAAATCCACCACCTCGCTATCGCCATCCTCATGCACGAAGTTGGCGAGAATATCCTTCACGTTGTCAGTAAATCCCTCAATGTATGTCTTGAAGGAATCACCAATATGGTCGGGAGCGTTCAAGAGTTTTTTCAAAGACAAACCAGACATATTGAAGAATGTCAAGCCATTCTTCTTCATCAACGCCTGGAGCTTGTACTTCTTCAAGTTCTCCTCACATTTGCTCAGTTCATCGAGGATAGCCTCATATTTGTCTTCAAGGACACAATCCAAACGACGAAGCAAGGTGAAAGGCAAAATCACATCCTCCACCTCTGAATCATCATAGGAGTTACGGATCACTTCCTTGATGTCCCATATCACGTTAGCTAATTCTTGTTCTGTCATATATTGTTTTTTTATTATTCAACTTTAAATCTGGCAAAGAGAGGATATTTCTCTCTTGACTCTTTCGTATTTCGAGTGATTGACTCCAATTTAACATTTTTGCCAATAAAAGGCATAGCATCACGAGTCAACACCATACATTTTCCGCAATGACAAGTTCCATTTTCGTCTTGCTCTACCAAAACTGTATTTCCTTTATATTGTTTAATCAACTCCTTCAAATCATCACTTTCGTTAGATTGTTCATCAGCAAAAGCATACGCAACCTTCATCTTTAAAATTTGTTTATCTTTTTCTGTTGAAGGTAAAGATTTTAGCCACGTAAGGATATTTAGGAACTCATATATAGTTGACTGAACTAAATAGGGTGCCTTACCCTCTTTGACATACGCATCTATCTTCAACCTATGTGACCCTTCATTGCACACTGATACTGTCGAATGAAAACATCTTTGTATATGAAGCGGTACAAAGTTATTCTTCTCCATGATGTCCTGTCCAAGGAATTTGCTACAATCAGCCAAGTTACTTCCTTGATATGGTTCCAAAAGAAGACCATAACAATAGCACTGTTCCATAATCCAATCCAATTCTTTACGTATCATATTGAACACTTCTGGATTGTTATATTTCTTTTCTTCAAGGAAAGTTAATATTTTAATCAAATCTTTTGGATTGGAATACCAAGAAAGCAAATCTTTATATTGATGCTTGATTTTATATTCTGCCATTTTTGGTACAACCTCTAATATTCTTTCAAAGAGGAGGTTCATTTCCAATGGCTTCTTATAATAGTCATGGTCATCATAGTTTCTTTCACACCCTTTGACCATGTAAGATATTGCAGTCTCACCTTCAAATCCACCACCAGTGTAAACAAACCAAGGAAGTTTTATATTCTTTCTTGACAGGCTTTGCAAAGCATACTGTAAAGCAGAGACTTCAGGCATGGAATCATCGTCAGTCTCATGTTTTAAGCAATTTGCATCCAATACGATAGCATCATACGAAGAGGTTGGTGCAAGAATCTCTTCAACTCCTGCATCAACATTTTTCTTATTTGTTATGACTATGCCTTTTTCATAAGCTCTATCCATAAAAGCCTCATTAGGCACATCATCAATCCAAAGCACTTTTAACTCCATATTACTCTTCGATTAAAGGTAAATTAATACTGAAAACACATGGATAAGGTGAATGCAAGAGCTCTTCATAAGCAACAGACCCTCCAAAATGCTCAGCTATATCCTTCACCTGCCAACAACCAATGCCAGTATGCTTGCCAATTCCCCAAGTAAACAGTTTATTCAAATCTGTATCTTTAGAAACAAGTTCGCCATTATTGGCAACTTTAATACTTACAATATTCTTAGAGGCAATAGATTTTGAAAGAACGTGGACCATTATTTCATTACAACTATCCTTTCGATTCCTAAAGCCATATATTTTAGCATTCTCTATCAAATTGTCTAACATTTGAGTCAAGTCCTTTCTTGAAATGTTGACAAAGCAATGAGCATTTTCGTCCATTTTCCAGTCCTCAGGGAAACATATTGGATAATTTGGAACAATTATATCATTGACATCCGGACTGAAATATATGGAACATATCTCATTGACCTCCTTACTTTTTACATAGGAAGGCAGAAAGTCGTAGAGATCCACTTTCTCTGCTGGAGAATAAGCCTCTTGAGAGGTAAATTGGTCAACCATACCTATCACCTTGTTTGTTTGCTCAACAAGTACAGACAGATACTCACCCAATTTTTTGCCAGATCTTTGAGAAACCACAGAATCCTTATTTACACTCTCATTTACGTCAATGAAGTCCTTGATGTTCTGAACCATTGGCATGATTTCATTCAAAACTTGCGCCACCGCATGTTTACGTTGACGTTGACCAAGGACAAAATCCTCAAACTTTTTCTCATATGTTGCTTCAAGAAAAGCCGCTCTTTTCTCCAACTGGTCAGATTGTTCATCCAACACAGCTTTTTCCTGTTCCAATTTTGATACAGGAACTTGGATTTTACAACTCAGGAACTCGTCCACAGACATAAATGCTCCATGACCTCCAAAAGAACTTTTACCAAAGCGATCAAGTTGCTTGACAAAATAGTCCTTATACAACTCAGATAACAGGTATTGAGGTTTTATCACCTCTTCATTTACCTTGAACGCCTTGAAATTAGGTCTTACGAACACAGGCTTGCCATTCGTTTCCAAATAGGCAAATTGCTTTATGAACTTTGTCCAAAGAAGACAGTCTTCAGCGACAACACGTAATTGACTGCCCTCCATCTTTCTAATCTGCAATTCCTCTGCCTTAACAACATATTCTGCAGCATTGCTATTTCTTCTATTAAAAGAGAAAAACAAGCCCTCCTTTTCAGCAGCGTACTTAGTCGGCAACTGCTTTAAGCACAGATTTAACGCCATTAACTTTTTACCATCCTCACACTCTACTTTTGTGCTTAGATAGTACAAAGGATATACCTTATACTTATTGGCAATGATTTCTGATATAGGAACTTCTATCACATACTTCTCATCATGATTGGACAAACAAAGATTTACAGCAGAGTTCATATCAAAATTCTTGACAGCAAAAGACATTTCTTCAAAACAATGACTTGCATCAACAAAACGCACGACACCCTTTCTCTGCTTATTCTTGTTCGTAACAAACACCAAAGGCTGCACATAGGTTCCATCAAGTACATTACTTGGCAATAGGACAACCATCTCCAACAAATCACTGTCAATCAATGGCTTTATTAAAGAAACGCCCTCTTTTGAGAAACAGGCAGAAGGAAAATGAACCGACACAGATTTCTGGTTACAACTTTCCGCTGCAACAACTAACATATTCTTTGGCTCATCATCTAAATGTTGAAAATCATAAAGATTATAAGCCTGCAATCTCTTTAATGGCTCATGGGAGAGAATCGGCAACATAACGATATTATCATATTGCTTTTCCTTCCACGCAGACAGAGGATTATACTCAATACTTCTACTATTCTTAGAATGCAACAAAAGATTCATTTTTGCAATTGGTTTCATGTCATAGCAAATGACTTTACCCAAATAACGGACTGAATCATCCAGCTGAGCACCCAAAAAGCCATCACCAGCAAAAGGCTCATATATTGACCCCTGCTTAATATTTAGCAATTTGGCTACAAATTTAGCCAAATCATGAGAATAAGAGCCCAAATTCTTTGGAGCTTGCTTTTGTTTCTGTATAGCTCTCAATATTTCATTGAATGCAAAATCCACATTTGCACCATACCAATCTTTAGATATAGATGTTAATCCTTCAACTATATCTTTCAAATCAACAAGCGTCAACTCATAACAACCAGATTCTTGTATATCTGATTGTGAACGATTGAACGAATTGATTATACCTTTGATTTCATCCTTGTCGTCATCATCACAGAAATCGGCAACAATGGCACGATTGAACGTCCAAGAAGCTTCCTTATTATTCGCTCTTAGCAATCTCAGATACAAATTCTTACAAGAGACTTCATCTTTAGCCTCTCTCATCAAATTTTTCATCTTTAGAGAAAGAGTATTCTCGGAATCTCTGAGTTCTTTCCATATCTGCCAAAAATCGCTCAAATCATCATTGCACTCTTCCTTTGCAAACACTAAATCATGTTGTTCTTCTGGAAGGAGATTTTCAACATAGCGGAGTGTTCCCTTCTTTGCAAAATAGAAGAAGAGCAAGAAGTCATAGATTCTCAATGGCTCCAAACCATAATAAGAATCCAAAACGTCCATGAACTTACGAGTCTCAGCAACCATGTTTACATTCTCATTTACCATCATTTCAAAACAATTTAAAAATTCAACAATCAATTAACGAGTGCAAAGGTACTACTTGTTAGTGCAGCCATTCTGCACTGACAAATATTTTTGCAAATTTTCTTCGATTTTTGCCTTGATTTCTTGTCTTAACCAGTCGGGAGACAACACTTCCACATCAGGAATGAAAGAAAATATCTGTTGTGACAACTCTCGATTTGGCTTAACATTGATAGATATTGTGTTCGGTTCCTCACATAGTTCCTGAGAAGGATGCAGTGGCTTTGAGACCACATAAGGAAAGCGGTGCTCTGAAAAACGAAGCACGACTTTTTCCGTTGGTGTATCATCGTATGGCACGGACACACCAATCACATCCTTAAAATAGGTATCGAAATCAACTTTATCGTTCTTGATGAAAGGAACATCTAATGTCTTGAATGACTCTATGCGGTCTAAGGCATAGTTTTCGATCCTGTTCTTTTCTTGATGCCAGCCAAACAAGAACCATCTTCCATTATATTGCTTCATATAATAAGGATGAACTGTACAGATTCGTGGTTCCTTGCCAAAGGACTGATACTTTACTTCCAAAGGTCGATGACTTATTGTAGCATCGATGATTTCAGAAAGATGCTCCACACCTTTCAGCATTTCATTTTGGGCAAAGGATATAAGATTCTCCGAATTTGGTTTTACCCCGAAGCGTATCTCCAAATTAGAAATGACCTCTTCAAGCCATGCGTTGGCTGGAATACCACGATAACGTCCAAGCATCCCAATCGTTGAGCGAAGATTTGCCAGTTCCTCTTGCGTCAATTCATAATCAAAGATAGAGAAGTCTGATTCAGTATAAACATAATAAGACTTATTGCCATTATACTTGACTGCCCTTATAGGCGCATTGAACGTTACTTTCATGTTACTGATATCTTCCCGAATTTGGCGCAAGCTGATGTTATAGCCAAGTTTCTCACTTACGTAATCAACCAAGTTATCAATATTATATCTTCTTTGCTTACTGCGGAAACAATATTCGAGAAATCTATAACGGTCAAATGCATTTTTGTTTACTGGCATAACTATTTTTATTTAGTCCGACTTCAAAGGATAATAACTCAATCTTTTATTTAGCTAATCAGACTTTTAACCTATTTATTTTTTTACGAGTCATAGTCTTTTCACTATTCTTATACAAAAATACAAAAACAATCTGAAAAAACTGTTTTTAGACTGTGATTTATCCAGAAGTCAAAAGAAAACAAACAAAAATGTTTTTTGGTGATTTTACCCTCACACCCTCACCAATCGTCTTGAAAGTCCCTGTTTATCGGAGGTCTGAGGTGTGAGGGATAGTGTGAGGGGTTGATGCTTACCCCTCACACTTTCAACGAGGACGTAATTCTGCTTTTTGAATCATTATTCCGGCATAGCTATTATACTAAACTTTCGGACTTAGAATTGCAGTCTGTATCCATTGTTTTTTATGTTTATCGCCCGATGGCAAGTAAAAATGCCCGAGGAACGTGGGCTTTTACTTGCAAGAGTGTGCTTTGTCGGTTTTTTGTCTAAATCAGAAACTTGAATATTATACCCCTTGCATATTTTCGAAAAGCGCCGTTTGGCAAAAACAAAGCCTCGGTATACCGAAGGTAAAGCAACGTTTAACCATGAGTATCGCAATGCTGCACTCACGGTACCAAAATGCTTTTCCGTTTTGGTACTGCGGCTAACATCACCATCAACCTACTTCTGCCCTCACGCCTTCACCCTATCACTCACGCATGTATATCAATGAATATCAAATTGTTACGTCTATAAATGTGAGGGTGTGAGGGTAAAATAAGCGAAAAAAAATTTCTTGTTATAAGCAAAGATTTGCTATGTTCAAGGATTTTTCTTAACTTTACACTCGAATATAGAAATTGACATTATATATGGAAAGGAAACTATACCCGATAGGGATTCAGACTTTTGAACGCATCCGCAAAGAGGACAAATTTTACATTGACAAGACGGAATATGTTTATAGAATGACACATACCGACGGCACGTACTTTTTTCTGAGCCGCCCGCGACGGTTCGGAAAATCGTTGCTCGTGTCTACTTTCCAAAGCTATTTCGAGGGGAGGAAGGATCTCTTCGAAGGGCTTGCTCTCGGAAATCTTGAAAAGGAGTGGACGGAATATCCGGTGCTGCATTTCGACAT
>CAKQDG010000059.1 GCA_934219025.1 uncultured Prevotella sp.
GTATCTACAAACTCGTTTCCGGCACTCGCGGACTGCCGAGCTTCCTCGTGGCAAATCCGGGAGTGAACAGCGGATTCATGATTACGCAGTATACGGCAGCATCGGTGGTAAGCCTTAACAAGAGTCTTGCCACACCGTCGTCGGTAGACAGCATTCCGTCGTCGCAGGGACAGGAAGATCATGTCAGCATGGGTGCCAACGCAGCCATTAAACTGTATAAGATAGTGCTCAACGTGGAGCGTGTGCTCGCCATAGAACTCTTCAATGCAGCCCAGGCACTCGACTTCCGTCGTCCACTCAAGTCATCGCCGGCCGTTGAGGCTATATACGAGGAGTACAGAAAGGTTGTGCCGTTTATCGTAAACGACGAGGTGATGTATCCCCACATCCAGCACTCTATCGAATTCTTGAGGAAATGAGAAAGCTGATAACAAATATTGGTATCCTTGCCGGCATAGACACGGAGCGCAGGCTTCGTCTGTGCGGCAAGGATATGTCGCATTTAAACACCCTAAATGACGCATGGCTCCTGATAGAAGACGGCAAGTTCAAGGCTTGGGGCGAGATGAAAGAACTCCCAGCCAACGGAGTTCCCGCCGATGAGGAGATTGATGTCCGGGGCGGCTGTGTCATGCCGTCATGGTGTGATCCGCATACCCATATCGTTTATGCCGGAAGTCGCGAAGGGGAGTTTGTTGATAAAATCCGCGGCTTGAGCTATGCTGAGATTGCCAAGCGTGGTGGCGGAATACTCAACTCTGCCGATTTGCTGCATACTCTCTCCGAGGATGAGCTATATCGCGAGGCGATGCTCCGTGTTGAGGAGATTATGCGCAAGGGCACAGGCTGCGTGGAGATAAAGAGCGGCTACGGACTGAACACAGCCGACGAGCTGAAGATGCTTCGTGTTATACGGCGCATAAAGGAAACGGCGCCGCTAAGGGTGAAGTCCACTTTCCTTGGTGCTCATGCCGTGGGCAGAGGATATTCGCAGCCGGACTATGTAGACCTCGTTGTTAATGAGATGATTCCTGAAGTGGGCAGGGAGCAGCTTGCCGACTTTGTAGACGTGTTCTGCGACGATGGTTTCTTTACTCCCGATGAAACGGCACGTATACTTGAGGCTGCCGACAAATGGGGAATGAAACCTAAGATTCATGCCGACGAACTTGCTTCGTCGGGTGGGGTAGAGGTTGGAGTGCGGCATGGTGCCCTCTCCGTAGACCACCTTGAGAGCATGACGGTAGAGGAGATAGAGTTGCTTCGCAATTCGCAGACGATGCCTACGGTATTGCCCGGCACATCCTTCTTCCTCAATATGCCGTATGGCAAGGCGCGCCAGATGGTGGACAGTGGACTTGCCGTGGCTGTGGCGAGCGACTATAATCCTGGGTCTACGCCCTCTGGCGACATGAAATTTATCGTTTCCCTTGCCTGCATCAAGCTCCGTCTGCTCCCTGCCGAAGCAATAAATGCCGCAACGCTCAATGCCGCTTGTGCAATGGGAGAGAGTGCTGATTATGGAAGCATAGCAGAAGATAAGGTAGCAAATTTCTTTATCACCAGTCCTGTCCCTTCTGTAGATTTCATCCCATATTCTTACACATCGCCGATAATCAAGCGAATATTTATTTCAGGAAGAGAATTATAAACCGTTTCGTTTGTTTGCGGTTCATATAGAAGATAGAGATTACAATCCCATGTATTTTCATGGGAAAATATAGAAGCTGCCGCTATTGAATATGAATTTATATGTTTCAGTAGCGGCAGCTTTATGTATAGTATTCGATTTTTCAGACTGCTGTTTTATTCCTTCCTCCAAAGTTTCGACATATCTTCAAGACTCTTTCCCTTTGTCTCCGGAACGAGCTTCCATACAAACAGAGCGGCAAGAATACAGATTGCACCATATAGTCCGTAGGTGAACCAGTGGCCGAAGTTGTCGCCCTCGGTGAGGTGCATGTTAAACATTGGCACGAAGGTGGAGCTGACGATAAAGTTGAATATCCATTGGAAAGCAACCGCAATGGCAACAGCTGCGCCACGGATGGTGTTCGGGAATAGCTCGGCTATGAGCACCCATGCAATAGGACCCCATGAGAACATGAAACTGGCACTGTAGATCATGATGCTTATCATCGTGAGCGTGTCGAGCGACGGATTTCCGAACGTAACAGCCACACCGATAGCACCGATTGCCATACCTATGGACCCCCATATAAGCAGTGGCTTTCTGCCAAGCTTCTCCACTGTGAACACGGCAACCAGTGTGAACGAGATATTCACGATACCCATTATCACAGTCTGAACCATAGGGTTCTCCATTCCCATGTCCTGGAAAATTCGCGGTGCGTAATACAACACGGCGTTAATGCCGACAGCCTGTTGGAACACGCTGAGCATAATGCCCACAAAGATGCACAGGAAACCATAGGAGAAGAGCTTCTCTGTCTTTACTGTGATGGTATTCTTTATATCGCTGATAATCTTGTCTGCCATGTGCGAACCGTTTATGCGGGCAAGAATGTGGCGCGCCTTGTCGTCCTGTCCCACCATTACAAGGTAGCGTGGAGTTTCAGGAACGAAACAGATGAGCAGTGTGAAAAGACCGGCTGGCACGCACTCGCTACCGAACATATATCTCCAGCCTGTTTCCACCGTCCATTGGCAGTCTGCCCAGTTTGCAATATGCCCTACGGCATCGTAAAGAGGGTTGGCATGAGAACCAAGTATTATGAAATTCACGAAATACACCACGAGTTGGCCGAATATGATGGCAAACTGGTTCCAGCTGACGAGCATTCCGCGGATATTGCTCGGGGCAACCTCGCCGATATACATAGGGCAGATGGCAGATGCCATACCCACGCCAATTCCACCCAGCACGCGATAGATGTTGAATATCACGAGCAGTGTCCAGTTCGCTTTGCCCTGTGGCAGAATGTAAGTCTCTGGCTCCATCGATCCCCATGCTGACAGAAAGAAGCATACACCGGCAAATATCAGAGCACGCTTGCGGCCTATACGACTGGCAAAAAGTCCAGACAGGCCACTTCCGATTATACATCCGATAAGGGCACTTGATGAAGTGAACCCATGCATAAAGTCTGTATATTCAAAGTCGGATGCTCCCTTGAAAAAAGCCTGCAAACCTTTCTCAGCTCCAGAAATCACTGCCGTGTCGTAGCCAAAGAGCAATCCGCCCAGCACGGCAACCATTACGATTGAAATAAGGTAGGCCTTGCTACCCTTTTCGTTTTGTTCCATTTTCGATTATATTTATTAGGTTAGTATTTTCGTTTTTGTTTTCCAAAAGCAAAGGTAATATAATTATCCGAAAAAGCACATCAAAATGCTTTGCATCTTGAAAAATATATGGAAGAAAGAGTATATTCCACTTGTTTTGACAAAAATTCCACCCCAAAATGATAATGGCTTGCTGATTTTTGAAAATAAGAAAAGAAAAGTCGAGAATTTTTAGTAAGTTTGCAAATTAGAAAATACGCCATATAAAAGATAACAATGAAATTCAGCGAGGTAATAGGACAGGAAGAGGCAAAGAAACAACTGCTGCAGCTTGTAGCAGAACAGCGCGTGCCACACGCTATGTTGCTGTGCGGACCGCTTGGTTGCGGAAAGATGGCGCTTGCCGTGTCGTTTGCTTCATTCTTGCTCGGTGAACATGATTCGGCCGATCCGCTTGAGGCCGAAGCTGCAAAGGCTTTGCCGGAGTTGCCGGCAGACAGAAAACGCAGTGCTGAGGCTATGCTCAAGAAACTGCAACACCCCGATCTGATTTTCTCTTATCCTGTGATTAAACCTGCCGGCACGAGCAGCGACCATAAAATGGTTAGCGATGACTTTTCGGTAGAGTGGAACAATATGATCGTTGGCTCTACTTATTTCTCGATAGAACAGTGGATGACGGCGATGAACGCCGAAAACCAGCAGGCTCAGATAGGCGTTGGCGAGGGCGAGGCACTGATTCGCAAACTCAGTATGAAGTCGAGCCAGGGCGGATTCAAAGTGTGCATAATATGGCTGCCCGAGAGAATGAACGGTAGCTGTGCCAACAGCTTGCTGAAGCTGATAGAGGAGCCGCCTGAGAAAACGATATTCATATTAGTGAGCGAAGAACCGGAAAAGCTACTTGAAACCATCCGCAGCCGTACACAGTGCTTTGACATAAAGAAAATCGAAACGCCTGACGTGGAGAAAGCGCTTGTGGAGAAAAGGTTCATCGCCCCCGAGGTGGCAAAAAGAATAGCTCGCGTGGCAAACGGCAACTGGCTGAAAGCACTGGAAGAACTTGATGCCGGAAACGAGAACCGCCTTTTCCTCGACATGTTTATAATGCTTATGCGACTGGCATACATGCGGAAAATAAAGGAGCTGAAGAGATGGAGCGAGAATGTGGCGGGCTACGGCAGAGAGAAACAAAAGAGAATGTTGAAATACTTCATTCACTTGATAAGAGAAAACTTTGTTTATAACTTCCAAAACCCGGAACTCAACTATATGACTATGGAAGAGGAAGAGTTCTCGAAAAATTTTGCACGCTTCATTAATGAGGCAAATGTCGTTGAACTTTCGGAACTGTTTGACAGAGGCATACGCGATATCTCGCAAAATGTGAACTCAAAGATTGTATTCTTCGACATCGCACTGAAAACAATTGTATTGCTCATACAAAAATAATACTCTATATATAAACAACATGGTAGCAGCGACGGAATGATGATTTCTGGAGCTGCGCCAAAGAAAAACAGAAATCATAATATGGATTTTAAAAATATGAAATTCACTGTCGGTGACGGCTGCTGCCGCGGACTTTGCAGAAAAGGATGCGGCAGACAGGATAGACAGTTAAACACATACGACTGGCTCGCAGATGTGCCTGGCAATGCTGAAAGCACAGACCTTGTGGAAGTGCAGTTCAAAAACACCCGAAAGGGATACTACCATAATGTGAACGGACTCGATTTGAAAAAGGGCGACGTGGTAGCCGTTGAAGCAAGTCCCGGTCATGACATAGGAGTGGTAACTCTGACAGGAAAACTCGTTAAGCTTCAGATAAAGAAGGCAAATCTGAAGTCGATGGACGATATCAAGCGCATCTACCGTATAGCAAAGCCGGTGGATCTTGACAAATGCCGCGAAGCAAAAAGTCGCGAGCATGGCACAATGATTCAAAGCCGACAGATTGCCAAGGATTTGAACCTGCAGATGAAAATAGGCGATGTGGAGTATCAAGGCGATGGCAACAAGGCAATATTCTATTATATTGCCGATGAGCGTGTAGACTTCAGACAACTTATAAAGGTTCTTGCCGAAACATTCCATGTGCGCATCGAGATGAAACAGATTGGAGCTCGCCAGGAGGCAGGAAGAATCGGCGGAACAGGACCGTGTGGCAGAGAACTGTGCTGTGCTACATGGATGAAAAACTTCGTGTCGGTAAGCACCGGAGCCGCAAGATACCAAGACATATCGCTCAATCCGCAGAAGCTTGCCGGAATGTGTGCAAAGCTGAAATGCTGTTTGAATTATGAGGTGGACAACTATATCGAAGCAAGCAAGAAACTTCCGAGTCGTGAGGTGGTGCTCCAGACTATAGACGGAGACTACTATATGTTTAAAACCGACATACTTGCAGGGCTCGTTACATACTCCACAGACAAGAGGCTGGCTGCAAATCTCGTAACAATAAGCGGAAAGCGCGCTCTTGAAGTAATTGAGATGAACAAGCGCGGAGAGAAGCCGGATTCGCTTGACGACACCAATGAACCAAAGGAAAATACAAAGCAGATTGACTTGCTCGCAGGAGAAAGTCTTACGCGTTTTGACAAGGCAAAGAAGAAGAAAAAGAACAACAGGCCGCGCAACCAAAAACCTCAAACCGATAAGCAGGGCAGGGCTAATTCTATGAAGGAGAATCCCAATGCGGAAAAATCCGCCAAACCTCAAAATGATACGCCAAGAGAAAAGACTGACGGACAAAGAAACAAGCAACCCAAAGCTCAACAAAAAGGCGGCAGACCAAAAAACGGTCAGCAAGGGGCAAAAGGCAATCCGCAGAGAAGACGCCCCGGCAATAGGGACAACCAAAATGGTCAGAAAAGTGTTGACCAACAAAATGGCCAGCAAAGTGCTGTCCAACAAAATGGTCAGAAAAGAAGCGACAACAAAGAAGCATGACAATGCGAATTAGAAGGTACACCTTTTTATATAATATAATAGTGACGGTGGGCATGATGGCGGCAACAGTTGCATCATGTTCCACCAGCACCATATACGACTCGTATGCCCACACCCCGATTTCGGGATGGGAAAAAAACGACACCTTGACCTTTGACATACCGCGTATGGCATGCAGTGCTACCTACAGTCAGCAAGTAGGGGTGCGCATGACAACAGCCTATCCGTTTACGAGCATCAGTCTGATAGTGGAGCAGCAGATAATGCCCAAAGGGAAAGTAATTACCGATACGATAAAATGCCCGATTACGGATGCCAGAGGCAATTTCCTTGGCAACGGCATTGGCTCATACCAATATCAGTTTCCGCTGCGCGAGGTGCATCTTGAGAAAGGCGACTCGATACATGCAAGCATCCGCCACAATATGAAGAGAGAGATATTGCCGGGAGTGAGCGATATCGGACTGAAAATGGATTTAAAATAATTCGGGTTCCTTTTCCCCAAAAAGCAAAAGTTGCCCGAATCTTCTGTTACGAAATCATTGCGGCAACATATCTTCAAGTTTTGCCACGGCATACTTCAAATCATCGTGAAACGAAGCGTGTGAACAAAGAAAATCCTCCTTGCCATTCGAAAGCTTCAGGTAAAGCTCCTTGTCCATCGTTTCAATATACGATGATATGGCATATTCTATATCATCCTTCTGCCAGTCCATCGTGGAATGTGCATACACACGCTCCTTCTGGTGGAAGAAACAATAGGCAGTTTCTATCGCGTCGCTTGAAATCATAGATCGTAGCCCTCCGGACGAATTTGGTTTTGACTTTCACTGTACACATAGCCGAATCCCTTGAGATACGACTTCAATTCCTCAACATCCCTCCCGAAAGCATAACACAGCTGCTTGAGCGAGTCGTATTCGCCGTCGCGAAGCAGCATATTGACACTCGACACAAGAATAGCAGGGTCTTTGGGTAAATAATCCATAGTTTTTTTTTATTTGCAAAAGTAATGTAAAAACACAAGAACAGAAAATCAAACGAGGAAAAAACTCGATGTTTCACGCATCTTGAGGCACGGGAAGAATAAAAGAAGTTAGTTTTTATGCCATCCCTTTGCAGTATGAAAGAAAAAAAGTAAATTTGCAGTCAGAAATCAAGGTAGAAAGATTCTAATTCAACAAAAATAATGAAAGAGTTACAGTTAAAGTACGGATGCAATCCGAACCAGAAACCTTCCAGAATCTATATGGAGGAAGGCGAACTGCCCATCGAAGTTTTGAACGGACGCCCAGGCTACATCAATTTTCTTGATGCGCTGAACAGCTGGCAATTGGTGAAAGAACTGAAAGAAGCCACGGGGCTCCCTGCCGCAGCAAGTTTCAAACATGTTTCTCCGGCAGGCGCAGCAGTGGGATTGCCGCTTAGCGACACACTGAAGAAGATATACTTCGTAGACGACGTGAAAATCGAACTTTCGCCTATAGCATGCGCATATGCAAGAGCACGCGGTGCCGACAGAATGAGCTCTTACGGCGACTTTGTGGCGCTTAGCGACACATGTGATGCAGCAACAGCCACACTGCTGAAGAGAGAAGTGAGCGACGGCGTTATCGCTCCGGACTTTACTGACGAAGCCCTTGAAATACTCCGTGCAAAGCGTAAGGGCACATACAATGTGATAAAAATCGACCCGACATACAAGCCGGCACCCATCGAACACAAGCAAGTGTTTGGCATAACATTCGAACAGGGACGCAACGAGGTGAAACTCGACGACCCGAAACTCTTTGAAAACATCCCGACAAAGAGCAAAACATTTACCGAGGAAGCAAAACGCGACTTGATAATCAGCCTGATAACCCTGAAGTATACACAGAGCAACTCAGTGTGCTATGTGAAAGACGGACAGGCCATCGGTATCGGTGCCGGTCAGCAGAGTCGCATTCACTGCACTCGCCTGGCTGGAAACAAGGCCGACATATGGTGGCTGCGCCAGCATCCAAAAGTGATGAATCTGCCGTTTGTGCCGGGTATTCGCCGTGCCGACCGCGACAACACTATCGACGTATATATCAGCGAAGACCACGATGATGTACTTGCCGACGGAGTATGGCAGCAGTTCTTCACCGAAAGGCCAGAAGTGCTCACAATGCAGGAAAAGAAAGAGTGGATTGCCAAAAACACCAAGGTTGCCCTCGGTAGCGATGCCTTCTTCCCGTTTGGCGACAATATCGAGCGTGCCCATAAGAGCGGAGTGGAGTATATCGCCCAGGCAGGAGGTTCGGTGCGCGACGACAACGTTATCGACACATGCGACAAATACGGCATAACGATGGCATTCACAGGCGTTCGCCTGTTCCACCATTAACCGAATTTAAAATATGGATATAGACCAGATTATAGAAGGCGGCATGACATTCCGTCCGGCGCGGCAAGACAACGGCGGAAACGGCAAAGTGAAGACGAAGGCAAAGAAAAAAGCCTATGTCACCGGAGCCCACGGCAGTGGTTCGGCAATGCAAAAAGCCAAGTACCGTCAGCAAAGAGCCAACAGAAAGAGAAAATAAAGATAATATAATTAATGGCAAAATAAAGATGTTTTATCCAGCTTTGTTTTGCCATTTTTTTATTTTACACTATCTTTGCAGCAACATACGGAAAACTCGCCGTATGGCACGTTTTTAACAATGCTCAGAATAAAAAAATTAGATATATTCATAGCCAAGCAGTTCGGACTGCTCTTCGTGGGAACATTCTTCATCTGCCAGTTTGTGCTGATGATGCAGTTCCTGTGGAGATATATCGACCAGCTTATCGGCAAAGGGTTGTCGATGGAAGTGCTGGCGCAGTTCTTTTGGTATATGAGCCTTATCCTCGTGCCGCAGGCGCTGCCGCTTGCCATCCTCCTCTCGGCACTTATCACATTCGGAAATCTTGGCGAAAGCAGTGAGCTTACGGCAATAAAGGCAGCCGGCATATCGCTGATGCAGGCATTCCGCTCGCTGATAGCCATAACGCTGTTCATTGCGGGTGTATCCTTTTATTTCCAGAATGTCGTGGCGCCAAGTGCAAACATGCAGTTCGGACAGCTGCTTATGTCGATGAAACAGAAAAGTCCGGAACTGGAAATACCCGAAGGCGTGTTCTACGACGGCATTCCAAACTGCAACCTCTATGTGCAGAAAAAAAACGTGGACACCGGAAAACTCTACGGCATAATGATTTACCGCATGACCGACAGCTACGAGGATGCTGCGATAATCCTTGCCGATTCGGGTATGCTGCAGTCTACGGCCGAGAAAAAACATCTCGTGCTCACTCTTCACAACGGAGAATGGTTTGAAAACATGAAATCCTCTGATTTGACAGGAAGCTCAAGTGTGCCCTACCGCCGCGAAACATTCGTGTCAAAAAAGATAATACTCGATTTCGACAACGACTTCAACCTTGCCGATGCAAGTTCCATATCTGGAAACGCCAAGACCAAGAGCCTTTCGCAAATCAAACACGGCATAGATTCGCTCAACCACGAATACGACAGCATAGGACGGCAGTTCTATCGCGACGCCATGTTCATGCAGTTTGCTTGCCGCCCGATGAAAAGGCAAGACTCTATCAGAATATGCAATGCCGTGGCCTCGGGCAAGTTCAGCGTGGCAGAGAAATACCAGAAACTATCGCCCGACCAGAAACTTGCAGCCGTGAACCGCGCAATAATGAGCGTGCAGAACAATGTGGGAAACCTGGAATTCAAGGCCATGGTGACAAAAGACGGCGACAGCTCGATACGCCAACACAAGATAGAGGCAATAAACAAGTTCACACTCGCCCTCTCGTGCATAATATTCTTCTTCATCGGAGCACCGCTCGGAGCCATAATCCGCAAGGGCGGACTCGGCGTGCCGGTAATCATATCCGTGCTCGTGTTCATCGTGTACTACATTCTCGACAATACAGGATACAGAATGTCGAGAGGCGGAATGTGGGCAATATGGTTCGGCAAGAGCATAGCCACCGCAGTGCTCACGCCGCTGGCAATATTCTTCACCATAAAGGCAAACAACGACTCCGTGGTGTTCAATGTGGACCTCTACCGCAACATGCTGATGAAGATTCTCGGAATGAGAACAAAGCGCAGCGTTGCGAGAAAAGACGTGATAATAGAAGACCCAGACTATGACGCAGACCTGGAAACAATACGGCGCATAACCGTGCAGGTGACCGACTTCTCAAGAACCCACAAGCTGAAGACTCCGCCAAACTTCATAAACGTGTTCTTCAGATTCAAGCCAGACCACGATATAGAGCGGATAGGGGAAGAACTGGAAAAAACAATAACCGACCTTGCCAACTCTCACGACAGAAAAGTTATAAACATCCTCAACGAATACCCGATACTGATGGTGAAAGCCCATACACGGCCGTTCAACAGGAGATGGATGAACATTATAGCCGCAGTCATAGTGCCGGCAGGAATATTCTTCTACCTCAGGATGTGGAGATTCAGGCTGAGGCTATGGCGCGACCTGAAACAAATAGTAGTTGCCAACAAACTCATGGAAAGCCGACTCGACGAGATTACTGGCGAAAAATAGAAGTTTCTACTTATATAATATATAATACCTATAAATAATATGGAGAATTTAAAGCTAAATACAGTAGAAGAAGCCATTGAAGACTTCAAGAAAGGAAAATTCGTAATCGTAGTAGACGACGAAGACCGCGAGAACGAGGGCGACCTGATTATCGCAGCCGAAAAAATCGATGCAGACAAAGTGAACTTCATGCTGAAACACGCAAGAGGCGTATTGTGCGCACCGATAACAATATCAAGATGCAACGAACTCGACCTGCCACACCAGGTAACCGACAACACCTCGATGCTGGGCACACCGTTCACGGTGACAGTAGACAAACTCGAAGGATGCACCACCGGAGTGTCGGCACACGACAGAGCCGAGACTATCAAGGCACTGGCAGATCCAAACTCGAAACCGTCCACATTCGGCAGACCGGGACACGTAAACCCACTCTATGCCCAAGACAATGGAGTGCTCAGAAGAAGCGGACACACAGAGGCAGCAATAGACCTCTGCAATATGGCAGGTCTCTATCCGGCAGGAGCCCTCATGGAAGTGATGAACGAGGACGGCACAATGGCACGACTGCCACAGCTGCTCGAATTCGGAGAAAAATACGACCTGAAGACAATCTCGATAAAAGACATGATTGCCTACAGGCTGAAGCATGAAGTGCTCGTGGAAAAAGGAGAGGAAGTGGATATGCCCACAGCCTACGGACACTTCAAACTGATACCCTTCCGGCAGACAAGCAACGGACTTGAACACATGGCACTCATCAAGGGCGAATGGAAAAACGACGAGCCGATACTCGTAAGAGTTCACTCGTCGTGTGCAACGGGCGACATCCTCGGAAGCATGCGCTGCGACTGCGGCGAGCAACTCCACAAGTCGATGCAGATGATAGAAAAAGAAGGCAAGGGCGTAGTGGTATACATGCAGCAGGAAGGCAGAGGCATCGGACTGATGAACAAAATAGCCGCATACAAACTTCAGGAAAAAGGCATGGACACGGTGGATGCAAACATCCATCTGGGATTCAAGCCCGACGAAAGAGACTACGGCTGCGGAGCACAAATCCTGCGCGAACTCGGAGTGAGCAAAATGCGACTGCTCACAAACAACCCTACAAAACGCGTGGGACTTGAAGCCTACGGACTGGAAATCGTGGAAAACGTGCCAATCGAAATCCAGCCAAATGAATACGACCTGAAATATCTTCAGACAAAGAAAATGCGCATGGGGCACAATCTGCACCTGTAAAGAGGAAATCTCAAATAAAAAAAGTTTTTTTGAATTTATCCCTCACACCCTCACCCATGTGGTGTAATGGCTTGATTGTCAAAGTGCTGTGTGGGTGAGGGTAGGGGTGAGGGGTGTGAGGGTATACCGGCAAAAAAGAAAAGCTTCTTCTGCATGAAGCAGGGCAGTACCAAAATCCTAAAGCATTTTGGTACCGTGAGTTCAGCAATGCTGCACTCACGGTAAAGCAATGCTATAACAGTGGTATATGCCTGCTGCACAATCACCAAAAGCCACTCTGTGCAGAAAAAAAAGAGACAAAACGCAACAGAGAGCAAAATAAATACGGAAATTCTTCGTTAAGAAGAAAATAAAAATATACTTTTGCAAGTAAAAACAATAGTAGCACAACTATGACACAGTTATCAGACCGTCTTAACAGACTTGCACCCTCTGCAACATTGGCAATGTCGCAGAAAAGCGGCGAAATGAAAGCCCAGGGTATCGATGTAATCAACATGAGTGTGGGTGAACCAGACTTCAATACCCCGGAACACATCAAAGAGGCTGCCAAAAAGGCAATCGACGAGAACTACTCAAGATACTCCCCCGTGCCGGGATATATCGAACTGAGAAAAGCTATCGTCAACAAGCTGAAAAACGAAAACGGACTCGAATATTCAACAAATGAAATTCTCGTGTCAAACGGTGCCAAACAAAGCGTGTGCAACACCGTGATGGCACTCGTGAACGACGGCGAAGAAGTAATCATCCCCGCACCATACTGGGTGAGCTATCCGCAGATGGTGAAACTCGCAGGAGGAGTGCCCGTCATAGTAGAGGCAGGATTCGAACAGAACTTCAAGATGACACCCGAACAGCTTGAAGCCGCAATCACACCGAAGACAAAACTGCTGATACTCTGTTCGCCAAGCAACCCTACAGGAAGCGTGTACTCGGCAGAAGAACTTGAAGGACTTGCCGAAGTGATAAAGAAACACGAAAACATGTATGTGCTCGCCGACGAAATCTACGAACACATAAACTATGTGGGCAAACACAGCAGCATAGCACACGTGGACGGTATGAGAGAGCGCACCATCATCGTGAACGGAGTGTCAAAAGCCTATGCAATGACAGGATGGAGAATAGGATTCATCGCCGCACCGGAATGGATAGTGAAAGGATGCAACAAACTCCAGGGACAGTACACCAGCGGACCATGCTCCGTTAGCCAGAAAGCGGCAGAAGCAGCCTACACCACATCACAGGAGTGCGTGGAAACCATGCGCAAGGCATTTGAGCGCCGACGCGACCTCATCGTGGAGCTGGCAAGCCAAATACCTGGACTGGAAGTAAACAAGCCAGAGGGCGCATTCTATCTCTTCCCAAAATGCAGCAGCTTCTTCGGCAAGAGCTATAACGGAAAGACTATAAACAACTCCACAGACCTTGCAATGTTCCTGCTCGAAGTGGGACACGTGGCAACCGTAGGCGGAGACGCCTTCGGCGACCCTTACTGCTTCCGCATGAGCTATGCCACAAGCGACGAAAACATCCGCGAGGCAATGAAGCGCATAAAGGAAACCCTTGCTCTGCTGAAATAAAAAAAAACGACAAGGCAGAAAAGTTTGTCAAGAAAAGATGAATCGAAGGGTGTTATATTACATATTTATAAAAAAATAACCCCGTAGGTAGTTAAAATCATTTAACAAGTGTGCAAGATAATTATTAAATTATTACCTTTGCAACACTATGAACCTATATCTATAACTTTGACAGGCAAAAGCAAAAAGAAAGGGCTTTATACTAATCGAAAATATATAACTTAAATTTATTAATAACTTAAATTAAAATCAAAAAAAATTATGGCAAATTCAAAGACAGCAGCCCCAGCT
>CAKQDG010000060.1 GCA_934219025.1 uncultured Prevotella sp.
CTTCGTCGGCATTATCCGCATCAGGTTCTATGGGTATAATCTCAGCTGAGTCACTCAGCACCCCGTGATAGTTCTCGGGTGCAAAGGAACAAATAATTTTCAAACTGAGCAAATTTTTCTTTTGTATTATCCGAAATAAATTGTGTAATTCCAGAATGAGGCAATATTTTTATTGCGGCAGTGTTATAATCCGGGTAATTTTTCTAAATTTGCAAAAGATAATGCAAGTAGAAGGCAATTAAAGTGAAAACCCCAGCTTAGTATTTTTGCCGGGATTCCACTTATTTAAAAGAAAAAGCAATGAGATATATTACAGCCCTTACGATAGCAGGCTCCGACAGTTGCGGCGGCGCCGGCATCCAGGCAGACATAAAAACGATGACGGCACTCGGAGTGTATGCGGCATCTGTCATTACGTCAGTAACATCACAAAACACAAAGGGGGTTTATGGCGTGGAGTCAATACGGAAGGATGCCGTGGAGAGCCAGTTGGATGCCGTATTCCAGGATATGGTTGTCGATGCCGTGAAAATAGGTATGCTTGGAGGGGCAGACGTGATGAAGACCGTGGCTGCCAGTATTGAGAAATACAAGCCAGAGAACATAGTGCTCGACCCCGTAATGGTGTCAACAAGCGGTCATGCCCTTATGGACGAGGACGCCGTGTCGGTGCTGATAGACTATTTGCTGCCGCTGGCAACACTTGTTACTCCAAACATTCCGGAAGCCGAACGCTTGTCGGGAATAAAGATTTGTGGCGAGGAAGACTTTGACCGCGCGGCACAGGCCATAACCCGACTCGGCTGTAGTGCCGTTCTCATAAAGGGCGGACACCTTGAGGGCTGCGAGAAGGTGGACCGACTTTATATAGGCGGAGAACTGAAGGCATCATTCCATAGCGATTCGGTGGATACACGCAACACCCATGGCACCGGTTGCACCCTGTCTTCGGCGATAGCCTCGCTGCTTGCCAGGGGCGAAACGATGGAGAGAGCCGTGGGACATGCCGTGAAATACCTGCATGGGGCAATATGCAACGGACAGGATATAAACCAAGGCAGCGGACACGGACCGGTGTGCCACAATTTTATGTATAAAAGCTCCGACGACCATCATGCCGTAAAGCCTCTTGGCGGTGTAACCCTGCAATTTATAAGCCACAGTAATGACCGCCATTCTTATGCCGACGGCATAGAACTTGCACTGAAAGGCGGTTGCCGATGGGTGCAGTTGCGCATGAAAGACGCCTCGGACGAGGAATTCATTGCCACGGCAGAGAAGGTGAGAAGAATGTGCTCGGAGTATAATGCCACGTTTATCATAGACGACAGGGTGAAGCTGGTGAAGACAGTGGGTGCCGATGGCGTGCATCTTGGAAAGAACGATATGCCCGTTGATGAGGCTCGCAAGATTCTCGGCAGTGAATATATAATAGGTGGAACGGCAAACACGATAGACGATGTGGAGCGCCTATATCTTTCCGGTGCCGACTATATCGGCTGCGGTCCGTTCCGCTTTACAACTACAAAGAAAAAGCTCTCGCCGATGCTTGGCACAGAGGGCTACAGGGAAATCACAGACGGTATGCGCCAACGGGGAATAGCCTTGCCGATAGTGGCGATAGGAGGAATTCTGCCGCAGGATGTACATAGCATAATGAGTACGGGAGTAAGCGGAATAGCCGTTAGCGGAGCCGTGCTGAATGCCGAGGATCCGGCAGAAAAGATGAGAGAGTTCATGAAACTTGTAGTTCCGGAAACAGTGAAGCTCTTATGAAATGGATAGTAGTAACCGCTCCGGAATTTATAGAAGGAGAGGCAGAGTTCATCGACAGACTGTTTGTGCACGGACTGGACGTCCTGCATTTCAGAAAACCCGGTTCTGATATAACCGGCTGTAGGCGCTTGCTTGACAGGATAGACAAAAAGTGGCGGGCGCAGATTGTAGTTCACGACCATTTCGCCCTTTGTAGAGAATATCGGCTCCGGGGTGTACACCTTAATGGCAGAAATCCACAGCCGCCTTTGGGACACGAGGGCACAGTGTCGCGCTCGTGTCATAGTTTGGAGGAAATAGCGAAATACAAGGCATCGTGTAATTACACGACGCTCAGTCCGATATTCAACAGCATTTCCAAACAAGGCTACATTTCGCCGTTCACTGCGCAGCAACTACTCTCGGCAAGGGCTAACGGCTTGATAGACAACAAGGTGATAGCCCTCGGAGGCATCACCTTGCAGAATATCCCCCAAGTCAGGGAATATGGCTTTGGCGGCGCAGCCATCCTGGGCGATGTGTGGCAGAGGATGGCAGACAAGGGTGTGGATGAATATCTTGACCATATGCGCTCGGCACTGGAATGAATCAATTATTCATGCAGCATAGGTATACCGCCAGTGAAGCATAGTTTCACGGGGAGTATACCTATGCTGCACTTTCGGTACCAAACCGCTTTGAAAATCTGGTACCGCCATACAGAAACAAAAATAAAAACATTTTGCCGCTCCACGGCGGCAACCCGTGAACACACCGATTTGCCATATCCGGCATACAAAAAAAACTAAAAAATCAGGCACGTTAATGCAAAATTCGGTTTTTTATTCGTAACTTTACACGCTCTTTAACCTGTACGCCCAAAGAAACCAGGCAGAAAAACATGACAAGGAGGGAGAATAGCCCGGCAAACAGCGTATGCACAAACGGTCAAGGAGGCACCACGTGGAAAAATAAAAAACAATATAAATGCATTTTAAATGGAAATACGAACCACCTACACCAGAACAGAAAAAAGATGCGGATAAACTGATAGAAAAACTTAATATCAGTGCGTCGCTCGCACTGATAATGGCAAAACGCGGGATAAATGCGGAAGATGCAAAAAAATACTTCCACCCGCAACTGGGCGATCTGCTCGATCCCTTCCTGATGAAAGACATGGACAGGGCAGTGGAACGCCTGAACAAAGCCATGGGGCGCAAGGAGCGCATCATGGTGTATGGTGACTACGACGTAGACGGATGCACGGCAGTGGCATTGGTCTACAAATTCTTGCAGCAATATTACTCCAACATCGACTACTACATCCCAGATCGCTACGACGAGGGATATGGAGTGAGCCGAAAGGGGATGGAATACGCCCAGACGACAGGAGTGAAACTCATCATCATCCTTGACTGCGGAATAAAGGCAATACGCGAAATAGAATATGCCAAGAGTATAGGCATAGACTTTATCATCTGCGACCACCACGTGCCAGACGACGTGATGCCGCCGGCAGCTGCAATTCTAAATCCTAAACGCCCCGACGACAGCTATCCTTTCAAGCATCTTTGCGGATGCGGCGTGGGCTTCAAGCTGATGCAGGCTTTTGCCAAAAACAACGGTATTCCGTTTGCAAGGCTTATCCCGCTGCTTGACTTGTGTGCCGTGAGCATCGCTGCCGACATCGTGCCCGTGACGGGCGAAAACAGAATCCTGGCATACCACGGACTGAAACAGCTGAACCAAAATCCGAACATCGGACTGAAAGCCATAATCGACATCTGCGGACTGAACGGCAGAACTTTGTCGATGAGCGATATCGTGTTTAAAATCGGACCGCGCATCAATGCCTCCGGCAGAATGGAAAACGGAAGGGAAAGCGTGGACCTGCTCGTGGAAAAGGATTTTGCCGTGGCCCTGAACGAGGCAAAACACATAAACGAATACAACGAACAGCGCAAGGACATCGACAAGCAGATGACCGAGGAAGCCAACGTGATAGTGGAACGCCTTGAAAGCCAACAGAAACATTCGAGTATCGTGCTCTACGACGAAAACTGGAAAAAAGGGGTGATAGGCATCGTGGCTTCAAGGCTCACCGAGATTTATGTCAGACCTACCGTAGTGCTTACACGCGACGGCGACCTTGCCACGGGTTCGGCACGCAGCGTGGCTGGCTTCGACATCTATTCTGCAATCAAGAGCTGCCGCGACTTGCTCATGAATTTCGGCGGACACACTTATGCCGCCGGACTCACCCTGAAATGGGAAGACGTGAAGGAATTCAGAAAGAGATTCCAAAAATATGTAGACGAACACATATTGCCGGAACATACCGAAGCTACGCTCAATATCGACGCCGTGATAGATTTCAAGGACATAACAAAGAAAATGCACGGCGAACTGAAAAAGTTCGGACCTTTCGGACCGGGAAACCCCAAGCCGATATTCTGCACGAAAGACGTGTATGACTTCGGAACGAGCAAGGTGGTGGGCAGGGAGCAGGAACACATCAAACTGGAGTTGGTGGACTCGAAGTCGAACAACGTGATGAACGGAATAGCTTTCGGACAGAGTGCTTCTGCACGCTACATAAAATCAAAACGCAGCTTCGACATAGCATACACCATAGAAGACAACATCTTCAAACACAACGACGTGCAACTGCAAATAGAAGACATCAGACCCACAGAAAACTGATATCCGGTTTGCATAAAAAGAAATACAACATAACGGAATGTCGGCAGAAGACAGATACTTGGAAATTCTGAAAGAGTATTGGGGATATCCAGACTTTAGAGGAATTCAAAGGGAAATCATAAAAAGCATAAGCGAAGGAAAAGACACCCTCGGACTGATGCCCACGGGAGGCGGAAAGTCTATCACGTTTCAAGTGCCCGCCATCGCCATGAAAGGCGTGTGCATAGTCGTTACGCCACTTATCGCCCTGATGAAAGACCAGGTGGAACATCTGCGCCAGAAAGGGGTAAAGGCCTATGCCATATACGGCAGCATGCAAAGAGGCGAAATAGTGAAAATCCTCGACAATGCCGTGCTCGGCGGAGTCTCGCTGCTGTATGTCTCGCCCGAAAGACTGTCGTCTGAATTCTTCTTGGTAAAGCTTAGGCACATGAACGTGAGCTTCATCACCGTAGACGAAGCTCATTGCATCAGTCAATGGGGATATGATTTCCGGCCATCATATCTGGCAATATCCGATATAAGGAAAATAAAACCAAACGCACCGATCCTTGCACTCACGGCAACTGCCACGCCTGCCACAATGGACGACATTCAGGACAAGTTGGGCTTCAAGCAAAAAAACGTGTTCCGGATGAGCTTCGAGCGCAAGAACCTTGCATATATCGTGAGGCAGGCCGAAGACAAGATGGAACAGACGGTGCATATACTGCAGTCGGTGGAAGGCAGCGCCATTGTATACGTGTACAGCAGGCAAAAGACAAAGGAGGTGGCGGAGTATCTCTCAAAGAGCGGAATCAGTGCCACGTTTTATCATGCCGGTCTTGACCACAACCTGAGGGATGAACGGCAAGACATGTGGCAAGCAGACAAAGTGAAAGTGATGGTAGCCACGAATGCCTTCGGAATGGGAATAGACAAACCCGACGTGAGAGTGGTGATTCATATAGACTGTCCGGATTCCGTTGAGGCCTATTTCCAGGAAGCCGGACGAGCCGGAAGAGACGGGAAAAAGGCTTATGCCGTGATGCTATACAACGAGCGCGACCGTGTTGTTTTGCACAATAGGGTTGCCGACAACTTTCCTGACCTTGACTATATAAAAAAGGTGTATGAGCATATCGCCTATTACTTCCAACTTGGCGTTGGCAGCGGATATAACCATACGTTTGAATTCAATGTGGAAAAATTCTGTATGTTCTTCAAGCATTTTCCAGTAAGGCTTGAAGCGGCACTGCACATACTCGAAAAGGCAGGATATATAGAATACAATGAGGAAGGAAACAACCGTACACGGATGAAGTTTCTTATCGACAGAGACGAACTGTATAAACTCCGCGAACTGTCGGAACAGCAAAACGCCGTGATAATAACTACGCTGAGATGCTACAGCGGCTTGTTTTCAGACTATGTGTTCATCGACGAGGCGCTCGTTGCAAGTGTGATGGGAATCGACGAACACGAAGTGTATATGGCATTCAAGGAACTTAGTCGCAGAAACATTATAAGTTTCATACCCAAAAGGGATGTTCCGCGTATAAAATATACGCAAAACCGAGTTGAGGAAAATGAACTCGTGATACCGCAAAATGTTTATGAACAACGCAAAAAACTCTATAAACAAAGAATAGAGGCGGTGATAAACTATGCCGAAAACGACAATATATGCCGTAGCAGGCAACTCCTAAGATATTTCGGAGAGAAAAACTCGCATGATTGCGGACAATGCGACGTTTGCATAGCAAACAGAAAAGCATCCAAGGAGGATAAAGAGGAACTGCGGCAAATCAGAGAGGAAATCAAACAGATGCTTGCCGACAGGAAAAGTCATAATATAACCGAACTGTATTCCTTGAAGCATGAAACATACAAGGTGGATAGCGTTGTTATGAACATGGCATACGATGAGGAAATCTTCAACGACAACGGAAAAATAACCTTATGATTTGCATGTGATTGACAAAAGTTTATTGCACATTATCAACCATAATGTGTTATTTTGCTTTCATATTATTATTATATTTGCGGGTTTTTGTTTAAATTTAAACTCAAAGGCAAAATAAACCTTTCAAATTGTTTCTTTTTGCAGAAAAACAACTACCTTTGTACACCACTTTCAAGTAAAGTGCATGATGATTTGCTTATGACATCAGGTTATATGCAAGATATATAATAGGTGTAGTTTTTTTACTGCCTGGAATAATTAATAAAAGAAACGATATGAAACACAAGCTGAGAAGTGCTGTATGTACAGAAGGAAGACGCATGGCCGGCGCAAGAGCCCTGTGGGTGGCAACGGGAATGAAACACGAACAATTCGGGAAACCTATAATTGCCGTGGTAAACTCGTTCACGCAGTTCGTGCCGGGACACACGCATCTGCATGAAATCGGACAAATCGTTAGAGACGAGATAGAAAAAATGGGTTGCTATGCAGCCGAATTCAATACTATTGCCATTGACGACGGAATCGCCATGGGGCATGACGGCATGCTCTATTCTCTGCCATCGAGAGACATTATTGCCGACTCGGTGGAATATATGGTAAATGCCCACAAGGCGGATGCCATGATTTGCATTTCCAACTGCGACAAGGTTACTCCCGGAATGTTGATGGCTGCCATGAGACTTAACATCCCTACGGTGTTCTGCAGCGGCGGACCGATGGAGGCTGGCAAATGGAGAGGCGAGAATGCCGATTTGATAACGGCAATGGTTAAAGGTGCCGACAAGAGCGTGAGCGACGAAGACTTGCAGCAGATTGAAAGCTGTGCGTGTCCTGGCTGCGGAAGCTGCTCCGGAATGTTCACGGCAAACTCCATGAACTCGCTGACAGAGGCTATCGGACTTAGTCTTCCGGGCAACGGAACAATTCTTGCAACACACGAGAACCGTGTACAGCTGTTCAAGGATGCCGCCCGCCAAATCGTAAAAAATGCCATGAGGTATTATGAAGACGGCGATGACAGCGTGCTGCCGCGCAACGTAGCCACACGCGATGCTTTCCTCAATGCCATGACACTCGATATCGCAATGGGCGGAAGCACAAACACCGTGCTTCATCTTCTTGCCGTGGCACAAGAGGGTGGGGTGGATTTCACGATGAAAGACATCGATGCGCTTAGCCGTAAAGTGCCTTGCCTGTGCAAACTATCGCCGAACACCCAGAAATACAGCGTGCAGGAATGTAACCGCGCCGGAGGTATATTCGGCATTATGAACGAGTTGGCCAAGGGTGGACTGATTCATAAGGATGTGGTTCGCGTGGACGGAAAAACCATAGGTGAGCAACTTTTAAAATATGATATCACAGGTAATGAAATTGACGCGGATGCAGAGCGTATATACAAGAGTGCTCCAGGCGGAAAATTCTCCACACGGATGGGTTCGCAAAACTCTCAATGGGAAACGCTCGACAAAGATCGCAGCAATGGTTGCATACGCGATCTTGAACATGCTTACACCAAGGATGGCGGACTGGCCGTATTGTTTGGCAATATTGCCCAGGATGGATGCGTGGTGAAAACGGCAGGCGTGGACGAAAATCTGTGGCATTTCAAGGGACCGGCAAAGGTGTTCGACTCTCAGGAAGACGCTTGCGAAGGTATTCTCGGAGGAAAGGTGGAAAAGGGCGACTGTGTGGTTATTACACACGAAGGACCTAAAGGCGGACCGGGCATGCAGGAGATGCTTTACCCAACATCTTATATCAAAAGCATGCATATGGGCAAAGAGTGTGCGCTGATAACCGACGGTAGGTTCAGCGGAGGAACTTCTGGACTTAGTATCGGACACATCTCTCCTGAAGCTGCTGCCGGAGGAAACATAGGAAAAATTCTTGATGGCGACATTATAGAAATTGATATTCCAAACAGAAAGATAAACGTTATGCTGAGTGATGAGGAACTTGACAAAAGAAGCCAACGTCCTATGACAAGGCAACGCTCTGTGAGCAAGGCTCTTAGGGCATATGCTCAAAGTGTAAGTTCTGCCGACAAGGGCGGCGTGAGGATAATAGACTGACGGGATTCTTTTCCATGTCAAAATATTGTTTCAATCACTTCAGATAAAGCATAATCCTTTCACAAACAAAAATAAAAACAGGATGACAGAAGAAAAAATAATTGGAGCAGAGATACTTATGCGTTCGCTTGTAGCCGAGGGGGTGGATACCATCTTCGGTTATCCGGGCGGAGCTATAATGCCTGTGTTCGACAGATTATATGATTATACTCGAGGTGAGAAAAAGGCATTCAACCATATTCTCGTGCGCCATGAACAGGCTGCTGTGCATGCTGCCGAGGGTTATTCGCGAGTGAGCGGAAAGGTTGGCGTATGCCTTGTTACAAGTGGTCCGGGGGCTACAAACACACTGACTGGCGTTGCCGATGCCATGATGGACTCCACTCCGTTGGTGGTTATCGCCGGACAGGTGGGCGTTGGGGCTTTGGGCACAGATGCCTTTCAGGAGGTAGACCTCGTGGGATTGGCTCAGCCGATAAGTAAATGGAGCTATCAGATACGGCGTGCTGAAGACATAGCATGGGCCGTCAGCCGCGCATTTTATATTGCCAAGTCGGGAAGACCGGGCCCTGTTGTCCTTGATTTTCCCAAAAACGCACAGGTGGCTTCTACGAATTATATACCACAGCACATAAATTTTGTGCGTAGCTACAATCCCTATCCCAAACTTGATGCAGAGAAGGTGAAAGAGGCTGCACAAATCATCAACGAGGGCAAGAAGCCTTTGGCTCTTGTAGGGCACGGTGTTGAAATTGCCGGAGCACAGGACGAACTTGTGGATTTTCTTGAAAAGGCTGACATCCCGGCTGCAAGAACATTGTTGGGGTTGTCTGCATTGCCGTCAAATCACCCTCTTAATATGGGTATGCTTGGAATGCACGGTAACTATGCACCGAATATCAAGGAGCAGGAGTGCGACGTGCTCATTGCCATCGGTATGAGATTCAGCGACCGTGTTACATGCAATATCAATACGTATGCAAAACAGGCAAAGGTGATACATCTTGACATTGACGAGTCGGAGATTGACAAAAACGTGAAAACCTCCGTTGCCGTAGTGGCAGACTGCAAGGAGTCGCTTCCTGCCATAACGAAACTCCTGAAAAAGAGTTGTCATCGCGAATGGCGCGACAGCTTTATTCCGCTGTATAAGGAGGAACTCGAAAAGGTGATAGAGCCTGCCATTCACCCGAAAGAAGGTATGCTCCTTATGGGCGAGGTGGTAAATGCTGTTGCCGAAGCTACCAATGGAGATGCAATCCTTGTAAATGATGTGGGGCAGAACCAGATGTTCTCGGCAAGATATTTCAAATATAACCATAAGTTGTCTATAGCCACGAGTGGCGGACTCGGCACTATGGGATTTGGACTTCCTGCTGCCGTCGGTGCAACATTCGGTTCGCCAAAGCGCACGGTTTGCCTCTTTACCGGTGATGGCGGATTCCAGATGAACATTCAGGAACTTGGCACAATTATGGAGCAGCATGCCCCTGTTAAGGTAATCTTGATGAACAACAATTATCTGGGCAACGTAAGGCAATGGCAGGACATGTTCTTCGGCGGACGAAAGTCGTTCACGAAGATGATGAACCCTCAATACAAGGGTATAAGCGAGGCATATCACATACCGTATTCTCTTGCTCTTACGCGAGAAGCTCTGAAAGGCGAGATAGAGAAAATGCTGAATACTGACGGCCCATACATCCTTGAGTGTGCGGTTAAAGAAGAAGACAATGTCTTGCCGATGACACCTCCCGGCAAATCGGTAGACGAAATGTTGCTTGAGATAAACATTTGACATTATGGAAAGTAAAGAAAAAAAACTATACACCCTGCTCGTTTACTCCGAGAACATTGCAGGTCTGCTAAATCAGATTACCGCTGTATTTACCCGTAGACAGATAAATATCGAGAGCTTGAATGTTTCGGCGTCAAGTATAAAGGGGGTACACAAATACACGATTACGGTTTGGAGTGACGAAGAGCAGATACTCTTGGTAACCAAACAGATCGAAAAGAAGATAGATGTAATCAAGGCGGACTTCTATACCGACGACCAGTTGTTTATTCGTGAAGTGGGACTGTTCAAACTCTCAACGCAGATAGTGATGGACAATCCGGAAATATCCAGGATCATCCGCCATGCCGATGCGCATATAGTAGAGGTAAACCCAACTTTCTGTGCTGCAATGCAGAATGGACGCACGGAGGAGATAACGGGGCTTTACAAAGAACTGCAGAAATATAACTGCGTATTGCAGTACACCCGAAGCGGACGTATCGCAATTACGCGAAATCCTGTGGAGGAAGTTACAGATTTTCTTGATTTGCAGGAGCAGAGAAAAAACGACAATCAATAAAACCGAGATGAAAGAATTAGACAAAGTTGGAAGATATGGTTTCCTTGCAGAGCCGTTCCATTGTGATTATTCAAAAAAACTGTTTATGGGACATCTGGGCAACCATCTGCTCAATGCTGCGGATTTCCATTCCAACGACCGCGACTTTGGTATGAATTACCTGAATCCAATCCACAAGACCTGGGTGCTTTCAAGACTCGCCATAGAAATTGACGATATGCCTGTTGCATACGAAAAGTTTGATGTGGAAACATGGGTGGAGAGCGCGATGAGGTATTTCACAAACAGAAATTTCCGCATCAGCAGTCCTGATGACAAAAAAGTCTATGGCTACGGCAGAAGCATTTGGGCAATGATTGACACCGAAACGCGACAGCCGCAGAATATTATGGAGATTCGCGACGGGGAGATTGAACGATATATCGAGAAAGAAAAGGAATGTCCTATCGGTCCGCTGTCGAGAGTGAAAATGACCAAGGATGCAGAACTCGTGCGCACGATAGACACACATTATAGCGACGTGGATGTCAATGGACATATAAACAGCGTGAAGTATATGGACCATGTGCTGGATCTGTTTAGTATCGACTGGTATAAAACTCATCGTATAAAGCGCTTTGACATTGCTTATGTGGCAGAAAGCCATTATGGGGACAAACTTAGTTTCTATCGTGAGCCGGTGGACGACAACACGTTTCATGTTAGGATTACAAAGTCAAATCCCGAAGCAAATGATGTGGAAGTTGTCAGAAGTATGATTAAATTTGTAAAAGATTGAAAGAAAATTTGGTGATTAGGTATTAAATGTATATCTTTGCAATCACTTTTGATAACAAATATAAATTAAGACAAACATAAATGCCGTTGATTAGGCATAGAAACTAAAACATTTGAATTATGGCAGAAATGAATTTCGGTGGCGTTATCGAGACAGTAGTCACCAGTAAGGAATTTTCTTTGGAGAAAGCACGTGAAGTATTGAAAAACGAAACAATAGCTGTGCTTGGCTATGGTATTCAAGGTCCTGGTCAGGCATGCAATTTGCGAGATAATGGCTTTAATGTTATTGTTGGTCAGCGTGAAGGAAAGACATACGACAAGGCAGTTGCCGACGGATGGGTGCCGGGCAAGACTTTGTTCTCTATCGAGGAGGCTGCCGAGAAGGGCACAATCATCTGTATGTTGCTTTCTGATGCCGGTCAGATACAGGTATGGCCTAAGATTAAGAAATATCTTACAAAGGGCAAGACATTGTACTACTCACATGGTTTTGCCATTAACTGGAACGACCGCACAGGTGTTGTTCCACCAGAGGATGTAGACGTCATTATGGTTGCTCCTAAGGGATCGGGCACTTCTCTGCGCACTATGTTCTGCGAGGGTAGAGGTTTGAACTGTTCGTATGCTGTATACCAGGACGCTTCGGGCAGTGCTGAAGACAAGACTATTGCCTTTGGTATTGGTATTGGAGCTGGATATCTGTTCAAAACCACATTCCAGCGTGAGGCAACATCCGATCTTACAGGAGAGCGCGGTTCGCTGATGGGAGCAATCGAGGGATTGTTTGAGGCACAGTATGAAGTGCTTCGCGAGCACGGACACTCACCATCAGAGGCATTCAACGAAACCATCGAGGAACTGACACAGAGTCTTATGCCGCTCTTCGGCGAAAAGGGAATGGACTGGATGTATGCCAACTGTTCCACAACGGCACAGCGCGGTGCGCTCGATTGGGCTCCACGCTTCCGTGAGGCAATCAAGCCGGTTATGGAATGGCTGTATCTCTCTGTGAAAACTGGCAATGAGGCTCAGATTTCTATCGACAGCAACTCTAAGCCAGACTATCGCGAAAAACTGAATGCAGAGCTAAAGGCTATGCGCGAGAGCGAGATGTGGCGTGCAGGTGTTACTGTGCGTCAGCTTCGTCCGGAGAACAATTAATGTATTTTCATTGATTAAACTTTTATATCGTCTTCAAGTGCCTTGGCGCTTGAAGACTTTTTTTTCAAAAGTAAATCCTTTGGTTGAATGAATTAGATAGCTAAGTGTAGCTATGGCAGGAGGAAGTTTCTGGACAGGAGCCGCAGGAATGGCAAACGGCGTTTCTTCAACGGGGTTCCTGTCAGGAGCGGCAGCCGGTGCAGCATCAGGATTTGCAGGAGGCTTTGTATCAGGATTCGGTAACTCGCTGACAGACGGCGGCAGCTTTGGAAAAAGTATTCTAACAGGATTGGACTATGGATTGGAAAGCGGACTTGCAGGTGGAATTCTCGGTGGTGTTACAGGTGGCATTGACGCATTAGACAAAGGTACTGATTTTTGGGATGGAACGACCCATGCAGATATTGACGGGGCCTATGCTTGTATAAGCAATAATGGAATGTTTGATAAGATGCCCCACAGCATTGTTGGCAAATATGTAGGAGATTTTGAAGGACAGCATGTTTTTGAAAGCAAGTTGTTAGGGTTATGCGCTGACGGGAAAAGTTATAGTGGATTTACTCTTCCGGATAAAGGTATATTTGTTGGAAAAAAGGTGTTTACAGGAAACTCTATAAATGGACATGTTATGCTGCAACATGAGTTTGGACATGTACTTCAATATAGAATTGTAGGAACAAAAAAATATTATATGGTCATTGCCAAAGAAAGTATTATGAATTGTGGAAATATTTGGCCATATAACAAAATTCCACATGACTTATATTGGACGGAGACATGGGCAAATTATCTTTCAAAGCAATACTTTACCCCAGTTCGGGATAATGCCGCAAGTCAAAAAGTTGCCATAACTATTTCGAAAAAAGTTATAGATACTTAGCAGC
>CAKQDG010000061.1 GCA_934219025.1 uncultured Prevotella sp.
CATATCTCTTTTGCAGATAGAGCACGGTGATGCAGTAGTCCTGTCCCGGAACGGTAGACTTGCCGCTGAATCCGGTCTCCTTGATACGGGTCTTCGTTCCCGGCACCTGCACCTTGTAGTCGTAGCGCAGCGCCTTAGGGCGCTTGGTGAAGCGTATGCCCCAGTTCATGTTTTTAGGTCCGTCCTTGGTTCCCGTGATAGGCTCCTTCATGTCGCCCAGATAAATAGAACCGGCGGCAAGCACCTTGATGTTAATCATTCCGAGCGCCTTGCACGTCTCGATATGCGTTGTCATCTTGGCACAGTATCCGTGTCCCGGATGCACGTCGCGGTAAACCGAGTTGTTGGTCTTTACAATTCCCATCACTTTCGCCATCACGTTTGAGGAGCCCCATGGCGAACCGCCCATATTCTTGTATGGAGTGTTTCCGTTGATAGTGGTGTTAGGTCCGATTGCATAAATAGTTTTGGTGTTACCCCCGATGATTCCAGACTCCTTGATGTGCCTAACCACCCAGTGGTCCATGTTTCCGTAGGCAATCGGTTCAAAATTCTGTGAGAAAGAACAAACAGATGTTGTAGCAAGCAGCATGGCGCATGCTATCTTCTTAAAAAAATACATGTTTATTAATTGAATTTTAAAATACGGCTGCAAAGGTAATACAATTTTGTGTATGCGTTCCGAAAAACGCGTATAAAAAGTGTTCCAAATTTCTTATTTGTCAAAAATTATATGCGTATAGATATAGGCGTTTCCTTCAAGGATATAAGTCTAAAAGATGTAACCTTTTGATATGTAATGAATTAGCGTGAATGTTGTCTTTATTTGCTGCGCGTAATCCTTTTGTGAGCATAGCTTTTTCGGGAGCAAAGCATTGCTTCTTCAAGAGCAAAGCATTGCTTCTCTTCGGGAGAAGCGTTGCTTCTCCTCGCATTTCCGGTATTCAAAGTGTTCAAAAAGTCGGATTTTTGATTTCAACTTATAGTAAGAATTAAGGCTCTTCACTCCAAATATCGGATGAGCCCTTTTTTACCCCAACCCTCACCATTGCCTTCAAAAAATATCCTGTTTACAAATAAGTAAATTTATTTCCTCGCTTAGTCGGAATTTTACATTATCTTTGCACTCGTAAAAAGCATTATTAAAAGAAAGCGATGAGACATACATACAACAAGAACATAAATGAGTACGTCCATTATGAGGTGAAAGAGGATGACACTCTCCTTAACTTCCTCCTCAACAACGTGAAGGAGAGCCGCTCGAAGATTAAGGCTACACTTCAGGGAAAAGGAATAAAGGTAGACGTGAGCAAGACGAAGGGCAACAACCAGAAGCGCAGACTCCGCGACTTTGAGATCGACAAGATTGTCAATACGTTTCAGAACAAGGAGGCGGTGGATGATTTCTTTGTTGCCGTTACTTACGACGAGATTAAGGAAAAAGGTTATAGCTTGTCTGCTGGCCAATACTTCGACATCAAGATTGACTATGTGGACATCACCGAGGAGGAGTTCAACAAGCGTATGGATAATTACAAGTCTACGCTGAAAGCGCAGTTTGAGGAGAGCCATCGCCTTGAAGCGGAGATTCTGAAGCAGCTCGACTGTATCTCGTTTGATGCTAACGTTGGAAAGGCTACCGCTCATGAGTAATGAGATTCAATTCCTGCTTTACAATATGCCGGATGCCGACGGCAAGGTGCAGGTGGTTATCAAGAATGAGACACTTTGGTGTACGCAGAAGGCTATGGCGCAACTCTTTGGCGTTGGTGTTCCTGCTATCAGCAAGCATCTGAAGAACATTTTTGCCGAGGGGGAACTTGATAAGGATGTGGTTGTTTCCAAAATGGAAATAACCACTCAACATGGTGCAATGGAAGAAAAGACACAGACCCATAGTGTTGATTTTTTCTCTCTTGATGCCATTATTGCCGTGGGCTACCGTGTGTCTTCGCTGAAGGCTACTCGTTTCCGCCAGTGGGCTACAAGGATTCTCAATGAGTATATCAAAAAGGGCTTTGCCATGGATGATGAGCGGTTGAAGCAGGGCAACGCGGTGTTCGGAAAGGATTATTTCCGAGAGTTGCTGGAGCGCGTCCGTTCTATCCGTTCAAGTGAGCGACGCATCTGGCAACAGATTACGGACATCTACGCGGAGTGCAGCACGGACTATGACAAGAACTCGCCCACGACGCGCGATTTCTATGCGATGATCCAAAACCGCTTTCACTATGCCATCACTGGCCATACTGCGGCGGAGATTGTCTACTCCAAGGCTGACCATACGAAGGAGAACATGGGGCTGACTACTTGGAAGTATGCGCCCGACGGCCGAATCCTAAAATCGGATGTCAGCATCGCCAAAAACTATCTGCAAGAAAGGCAGATACGCCAACTGGAGCGCGCCGTCACGGGCTTCTTCGACTATATCGAGGACCTGATAGAGCGTGAAAATACGTTCAACATGGCGCAGTTCTCGGCAAGCGTCAATGAGTTCCTAACATTCCGTCGCTACCAGATTCTGCCCGACAATGGCAAAATTTCTGCGGCACAGGCCAAGAAGAAAGCGGAAGAGGAATATGATATTTTCAATAAAACGCAACGCATTGACTCTGATTTCGATAAGGAGATAAGAGGATTGCTTGATAAGGAATAAGACTATGCAAGAATTATTCCTCAGGTTGGGGAGTAATTTTGCAAGTCACACTTGCAAAATTAAAAAATTATGGAATTAAAGTCGTTTATAACGACATAGATAGTAAATTGGCGCAACCAAACATTGGACATCCAACAATATACAAATACACTCATTCATTTCCTCTAAACATTGAAGTAAAAAAACAAATAGCTTCTGTCCTCCATAATTTAGACCGCAAAATAGAACTCAACAAGAAGATAAATGATAATTTACGGCTACGCCTCAGCATAGCTCAAACTGCGTTTGGCTCTGCTCTCGGCTTGCTCGTAAATTATCATTTATCTGTCTTTTGTCTTTTCTACACCAACCCTCACCATTGCCTTCAAAAAATATCCTGTTTACAAATAAATAAATTTATTTCCTCGCTTAGTCGGAATTTTACATTATCTTTGCACTCGTAAAAAAGCATTATTAAAAGAAAGCGATGAGACATACATACAACAAGAACATAAATGAGTACGCCCATTATGAGGTGAAAGAGGATGACACACTCCTTAACTTCCTCCTCAACAACGTGAAGGAGAGCCGCTCGAAGATTAAGGCTACACTTCAGGGAAAAGGAATAAAGGTAGACGGCAAATGCGTGACGCAGTTTGACTATCCGCTGGCGAAAGGCACGAAAGTGGATGTGAGCAAGACGAAGCGCAACAACGACAAACTGAAGAGCCGCTACGTGAAGATTGTCTATGAAGACCAGTATCTCGTGGTGATAGAAAAGAACATCGGCATCCTCTCGATGGCCGCCGGACACAAGTCGCTCAACGTGAAGGCTGTGCTCGACGACTATTTCAAGAAGACACGACAGCGCTGCACGGCACATGTGGTGCACCGGCTCGACCGCGACACCAGCGGACTGATGATTTATGCCAAGGACATGGAAACGGAGCAGATACTGGAGCACAACTGGCACGATATCGTGTTCGACCGCCGATATGTTGCCGTGTTGAGCGGCGAGATGGAAGACGACGAGGGAACGATAGAAAACTGGCTGAAGGACAACAAGGCATACGTAACCTATTCTTCGCCCGTGGACAACGGCGGAAAGTATGCCATCACGCATTTTCGCACGCTCGAACGCACCACGGAACACAGTCTTGTAGAGTTCAAACTCGAGACAGGACGCAAGAACCAAATTCGTGTGCACTCTGCCGACATGGGGCATCCGGTGTGTGGCGACGTGAAATACGGCAACGGCGACGACCCGATACACCGCCTCTGTCTGCATGCCTACATGCTCTGCTTCTATCACCCGGTAACCGGACAGCCGATGGAATTCCAAACCATGATTCCGGCTGCGTTCAGACACGTTGTTAAAAGGTGAAAAAATAAAAAGGTGAAAGGTAAAAGGGAGGAATAATAAAAGAAAAAAGTGTGATGGAAAATTTTGGATATTATATATTCTGTATCATAGCATTTGTTGTGGCATTTCTGTTGGTGAAGAAAGTGGCAGGATGCATGATAAAAACCGTTATTATGGCAATAGTGATAGCTGTGCTTGCCGCTATCTACTATTTCTGTTTCAGTTAGAATTAATACACATATAGGAAAAAGACTTCCCCTTTCTTTTGTTTAGGGGAAGTCTTTTCTATTGCAAAAGTCAATATTCCGTCTTGTCGCCCTTCTCGCTCCACATGCGGAAAGCCTTGCTCGCCTCGTCGCGCAGCAGAATCTCCGACGGCTTGTTGCGATTTTCCGGTGCAAGCTCAATCTCACGGTATATAAAATCGTCGTCGAAACCTATTGCCGCCGCATCCTTGCGGTCGTTGGCATAGAAAATCTTGTCGAGATGCGCCCAGTATATCGCACCGAGACACATGGGGCACGGTTCGCACGAGGTATAGATAGAGCAACCTTGCAGATCGAATGTTTTTAGCTTTTCAGCAGCCTTGCGTATAGCCGACACCTCAGCGTGGGCAGTTGGGTCGTTGTGGAGAGTAACGCAGTTGGAAGCCTCGGCGATGAGTTCACCGTCTCGGGCAATTACGGCACCAAACGGACCGCCGCCATTTTTTACGCTCTCCTCGGACAGCTTGATGGCCCTCATCATCAGTTCTTTGTCATTCATTTTCTTATCCATAAAATTTTGTTTTGTTATTTTGTGCTAAGATAAGGAATTTTGTTGTGTTCTCAAAATAAAATGCTTAAATTCGCACCATGATACTATATTTGTCAGGAACAGGAAATACAAAACACGTGGCAGAACAGATTGCTGCCGCATTGGGAGAGAGAACGGCAGACGTGGCAGAGGCATTCAAAGGAAAACCTGCGATAAAACTCGGAGAGGGAGAAGTGTTCGGCTTCTGTTTCCCCGTGCACGGATGGCGTCCGCCGCAGCTGATGCGAAACTTCGTGAGACAACTTTCTGTAGAGGCTGTATCGCCGCTTGATTCTGTCTACTGCTTTGCCGTGTGCACGGCAGGCGACACCGTGGGCGAGGCAATGGATATCTTTGCAGCTGATGCCGCAGAGGTGGGGATAAACGTGAAGGCGGTATTTGACGTGAAAATGCCAAACACCTATGTAGGACTGCCGTTTATGGATGTAGACGGGGAAAATGTGGAACACGAAAAACTTGTGGCTTCAGTTAATCGTCTTGCATTTATCACAACATCTGTAAAGAAGAAAGCGGAAGGCAAGTTTCTTGATTTTGTAGGGAAATGGCCACGGATAAACAGCCGTTTCCTCGGAGAACTGTTTGTTGAAAAACTTGTTACCGACAAATATTTCAAGGTGGATGCCACGTTGTGTGTTGGATGTGGAAAGTGTGCCGCCGTGTGCCCGGTGTCAAATATAAAATGCAGCAAAGGCGAACACCCGGTTTGGCTGCATAACAAAAAATGTATGGCATGTTTTGCATGCTATCACAACTGCCCGAAACACGCCATACAATATGGATGGATGACCCGTGGAAAGGGTCAGTATCATTTTTTGTTCCAATCTTCAGAATGAGTAATTCAATCCTTTGGAATCGTAATCTCACCGCAAATGTTGCGGTTCATGTTTGAGCGAACAAGATTTATGTCGGTGTAGTGTCCCTGCAGGAACATCAGCTTTGTTACGGCACTCTCCACCGTACTGTCGTGACCGCTCACCACTCCCATCTTCTTGAGTTGGAATCCCGTGTCGTATCTGCCCATCTCCACGGTTCCCGCAGCACACTGACTTATGTTCACAACCGTAATGCCGCGGTTTGTTACCTCTCTCAACAGGCGCATCAGCCAGGCATGATGAGGGGCGTTGCCGCTACCGAAAGTGCGCATGACAATGGCACGCAGTTCCGGCGCTTCGATAACGTGGCGGATTACCTGCTCCTGAACGCCGGGGAAGAGCGTAAATACTATCACGTTTGGGTCGAGGGCAAAATGCGGCACAAGAGGCTTGGAGTAGTCAGGCTTCAGAATATACTCCTCGTGGTATATAATGTTTACCCCGGCATCGCCAAGATGAGGAAAATTATACGACTCAAAGGCATTGAAACCGTCGGCATTGGTCTTTGTAGACCTGTTGCCGCGCAACAAATGACCGCTGAAATATATACAGACTTCAGGTACTATCGGGGTGCCGTCGGCATGATGCGCTGAGGCAATCTCGATACTCGTTATGAGGTTCTCCTTGCCATCCGTGCGAAGCTGGCCGATAGGAAGCTGACTGCCGGTAAGGATTACAGGCTTGGTGAGATTTTCAAGCATGAAAGAAAGCGCAGAGGCTGTAAATGCCATGGTGTCAGTGCCATGCAGAATCACAAAGCCATCGTACTGGTCGTATCTGTCGGCAATAATCCTGACAAGTTGCGACCAAAAGCGTGGCGACATGTCGCTTGAGTCTATTGCTGGGGTAAACTGGTAAGTGTCAATTCCCGTTTCAAGTGCAGCAAATTCAGGTAGACAACTTACAAGATGGTTGAAATCCAGTGGCTCCAGAACTCCTGTCGCCGGATTGCGCCCCATGCCAATCGTACCGCCTGTGTAAATCATTAAAACACGGTCTGTACGAGTAAAAACATGGTGCAAAGAATTATTGTCAGACATATCTCGAAAACCCTTTTTTTTGTTTTGATAGTGCAAATATAGTTTAAAAATATCTGAAATCAAAAAAAATGCCGTATATTTGCAGTACTTAATAGTAAACAAATTACATATTAATAATAAACACTTAAAATAAAGAAAAACATGAAGCAATTTATGGACGAAAACTTCTTGCTTGATACAGCTACTGCGCAAGAACTTTTCCACAATCATGCGGCTAAAATGCCTATCATCGACTATCACTGTCACCTTATCCCGGAGATGGTTGCAAACGACCACAAGTTCAAAAGCATCACAGAGCTTTGGCTCGGCGGCGACCACTACAAGTGGCGTGCTATGCGTACAAACGGTGTAGACGAGAAATACTGCACCGGTACTGAAACATCAGACTGGGAGAAGTTTGAGAAGTGGGCAGAGACCGTGCCTTATACATTCCGTAACCCGCTTTACCACTGGACACACCTCGAGCTGAAGACTGCTTTCGGTATCAACAAACTGCTGAGCCCGAAGACAGCACGCGAAATCTTCGACGAGTGTAACGAGAAGTTGCAGCAGCCAGGCTACACCGCACGTGGCTTCATGCGTCGCTACAACGTAGAGTGCGTCTGCACTACTGATGACCCAATCGACGACCTGCGCTATCACAAGCAGACTCGCGAGAGCGGTTTCGAAATCAAGATGATTCCGGCATGGCGTCCTGACAAAGCTATGAACATCGAGAAGCCTGATTTTGCTGACTATGTAAACAAACTCGGTGAGGTGGCAGGTGTTACAATCAACAAGTTCTCTGATATGGTTGATGCCCTCCAAAAGCGTCATGACTTCTTCCACGAGAACGGTTGCCGTCTCTCTGACCACGGTATCGAGGAATTCTACGACGAGCCTTATACAGATACTCAGATTGAGACAATCTTCGAGAAGGCTATGCGCAAGCAGCAGCTCTCGGCACAGGAAGTGCGCCAGTACAAACACTGCATCCTGCGTATATTCGCAGAACAGGACTATGCTGCCGACTGGACACAGCAGTTCCACTATGGCGCTATACGCGACAACAATACTCTGATGTACAACAAACTCGGTGCCGATACTGGTTTCGATTCAATCGGTGAGTTTACTACAGCAAAGGCTATGAGCCACTTCCTAAATGAACTCAATATGGAAGGCAAACTTACACGTACTATCCTGTATTGCTTGAACCCATGCGCAAACGAAGTTATCGCAACAATGCTCGGTAACTTCCAGGATGGCTCTTGCCCAGGCAAGATTCAGTTTGGTTCCGGCTGGTGGTTCAACGATCAGCTCGACGGTATGACAAAGCAGATGAACGCCCTCTCGGTACTCGGTTTACTGAGCCGCTTCGTGGGTATGCTTACCGACAGCCGTTCGTTCCTTTCATATCCTCGCCACGAGTATTTCCGTCGCTTGCTCTGCAACCTGCTCGGCAACGATGTGGAAAAGGGCTTGCTGCCTAACGATATGGAGAGCCTCTCACGTATGGTTGAGGATATCAGCTACAACAACGCACGCAACTACTTCAAGTTCTATTGATATATTGCTTGAAATAAAATAAATGTCCTCCTTTTCCCTTTATATTATATAATAAGGTGAAAGGGGGATTTTTGTTTCTCCCAACATATTTGGGGCATAAATCGCACTTGCCAACATTTAATCAATAAAATATTTGCCAATATCAGAAAATAGGACTATTTTTGCAAAGTTTTATCAATATATTTATATAAAAGAAGTATGAAAAGAGTATTCTTTCCGATATTTTTAGCAGTCGTTGTGCTTTCTCTCTTTAGTTGTGGAAGTACAAAAAACGTGGCTTATTTCAAAAACGTAGATACATTGGACTTGTCGGCGTCAAGAGGTTTATATGATGCAAAAATTATGCCTAAAGACTTGCTCACAATAACCGTAAGTACAACAGATCCTAAGACTGCCGCACCTTTCAATCTTACAGTGCAAGACCCTCTCAGAAACGGAGGTTCGCTTAGCGGCACGCAGGGTTCTCTTCTGCAGTATCTTGTAGACAACGACGGAAATATTAATTTTCCTATTCTTGGTATGCTGAAGGTTGCCGGACTCACAAAACGTCAGTGTGAAGAACTCATCCACGACAAAATCATGCCTTATATGGCACCGACAGAACGCCCTATAGTAAACGTGAAAATGGCAAGTTTCAAGATTTCGGTGTTGGGAGAAGTGGCACATCCCGGTGAATTTACAGTTGAAACAGAAAAGATTAGCATACTTCAGGCTCTTGCTGATGCTGGGGACTTGACGATTTACGGAAAACGAAACAATGTGATGCTTGTTCGCGAAGATGCTAATGGGCAGAAGTCTGTTCATCGCCTTAACCTTAATGATGCAAATCTTATCAATTCTCCATATTATTATCTGCAGCAGAACGATGCCATCATCGTTGAGCCAAACAAAGTGAAAGCGCAGAATTCTTCGATTGGACAGAGTACTACGCTGTGGTTCTCGGCAATCGGTATCGTTACTTCCGTAGCGTCACTTGTTGTAAATATTCTCAGAAACTAACCGCAATAACGTATATGTGTGGAATCGTAGGATATATCGGACATAGAGAGGCTTATCCGATACTTGTCAATGGACTGAAACGCCTTGAATACCGCGGATACGACAGTGCCGGGGCTGCTTTGATTAACAGCAACGGGGAACTGAGCGTTTATAAAACTAAAGGAAAGGTGGCCGATCTCGAAAACTTTTGCTGCGACAAGGACGTTTCGGGCACAGTGGGCATTGCACACACACGGTGGGCAACACATGGCGAACCGTCTTCGGTAAATGCTCATCCGCATTATTCGGAGTCGAAAAATCTTGCAATTATCCATAACGGTATAATTGAAAACTATTCTGACCTAAAGAAAAAACTCGTTTCCGAAGGGGTGCATTTCCGTTCTGATACAGATACCGAGGTCATTGTTCAACTTATAGAATATATTCAGAATAAAAAGCATGTTGACTTGCTCGCTGCCGTTCAACTTGCACTTCATCAGCTTATCGGGGCATATGCGATTGCCGTTCTTGACAAAAACGAGAAAAACCAGATTATCGCTGCCCGTAAGCAGAGTCCGCTGGTCATTGGTATTGGCGACAATGAGTTCTTCCTTGGTTCTGATGCCACACCGATAATTGAATATACCGACAAGGTTGTTTATCTCGACGACGACAATATCGCTGTAATGCGTCTTGGCGAGGAACTTCAGGTTGTTAATATTCAGAATATCAAAATGTCGCCCGAAGTAAAGACCGTAGACCTTAATCTCGGACAGATTGAAAAGGGGGGCTTCCCGCATTTCATGCTGAAAGAAATCTTCGAACAGCCTGAATGTCTCGAAAACTGCATGCGAGGCAGAATTAATGTGGAACGGAACAATGTAACCCTTAGTGCGGTTATAGACTACAAAAAATATTTGCTTAATGCCAAGCGCATTATAATAGTGGCTTGCGGTACTTCGTGGCATGCCGGACTTATCGGAAAACAAGTGATTGAATCCTTCTGTCGTATACCGGTGGAGGTGGAATATGCAAGCGAGTTCAGATACAGAAATCCGGTTATCGGTGCTGACGACGTGGTTATTGCCATTTCTCAAAGTGGCGAAACGGCAGATACTTTGGCGGCTGTGAAACTTGCCAAGGAAAACGGAGCTTTCGTCTATGGTATATGCAATGCTATCGGATCAAGTATTCCGCGTGCCACGGATACAGGCTCATATATACACGTTGGACCGGAAATAGGTGTGGCTTCTACAAAAGCGTTTACCGGTCAGGTTACCGTTCTCACGATGCTCGCACTTGCCCTGGCTAAGGCAAAGGGCACTATCACAGAGAAGCATTATTCGGAAGTGGTAAAAGAACTTGCAGCTATGCCTGAAAAAATGAAAGCGATGCTCGAGCATAACGACAGAATTTCGGAGCTTAGCCGTACATTTACTTATGCGCGCAATTTCCTCTATTTGGGTAGAGGCTTCAGTTATCCTGTTGCTCTTGAGGGGGCATTGAAACTGAAAGAAATCAGTTATATACATGCTGAGGGCTATCCTGCTGCAGAGATGAAACACGGTCCGATTGCGCTTATCGATTCGGATATGCCTGTGGTGGTTATTGCCCCTCATGACGATATGTATAAAAAGGTTTTGAGCAATATACAGGAAATAAAGGCTCGACGCGGCAAGATAATTGCATTGGTGTCGAAGGGCGATGATACGATAAGTAAAATCGCCGATGAAGTGATTGAAATGCCCGAGACTATTGAATGTCTTGAGCCTTTGATCGCTTCCATACCTCTTCAGCTTTTGGCATATCATATTGCCGTTTGCAAAGGTAAAAATGTTGATCAACCGCGAAATCTCGCAAAGTCGGTTACCGTAGAATAGTGGTATTTTTTCATAGGGCTACTCCTTTTCTAAGGAGCAAGCCCTTTGATATAATATATAGGTATAAACAGATAATAAAACATGAACAGAAAACAAACGCTTGTTGTGAGCATTTGGACTTTACTCTGTTTTTTGCCGAAAAAAAAGCTGACTCAGGTAAGAGTTGTTCGTGCCTGTAGTCTCTAAGCAGTTTTGTTTATGCAAAAAAACTTGAATATTCAGAAAAGATAACTATAAAAGTAAAGAGTACAAATGGAACCTTTAAAGCATGAGTGTGGAGTGGCAATGGTGAGATTGCTGAAGCCATTGGAGTACTACCAGCAAAAGTATGGAACTTGGATGTATGGTTTGAACAAGTTGTATCTCATGATGGAGAAACAACACAACCGCGGACAAGAAGGAGCAGGCATGGCATGCGTTAATCTTGAGGCAAAACCCGGGAAGGAATATATGTTCAGGGAACGTGCCGAAGGTTCCAATGCCATAACGGAGATTTTTGGTAGAGTGCATCGCAAGTTCGGTGAGATATCTGAGGATAAGCTTGCTGATGTTTCCTTTGCAAGAGAAAACCTACCTTTTGCCGGCGAGATGTATATGGGACATCTGCGTTACTCCACGACGGGGAAAAAAGGATTGGAATATGTTCATCCCTTTTTAAGAAGAAACAATTGGAGAGCAAAGAACCTATGTCTTTGCGGTAATTTCAATATGACTAATATTGACGAGATATTCGAAAAACTCGTTGATATGGGACAGTCGCCACGTATATACAGCGACAGTTATATCACTCTTGAATATATGGGACACCGTCTTGACCGCGAGGTGGAGCGCAACTTTGTTGAAGCTAAGAAAAAGGGGCTTTCAGGACGCGACATAACAAATTATATCGACAACAATGTGGAGATGGGTAATGTACTGAAAACCACCATGCCTGATTTTGACGGCGGTTATGTTATGTGTGGACTTACCGGTAGCGGCGAGATGTTTTCTATGCGTGACCCGTGGGGCATTCGTCCGGCATTTTTTTATAAGAACGACGAGATTATTGCTGTGGCAAGCGAGCGACCTGTGTTGCAGACCACGTTTGAAGTTAATTGCGAAGATATCGAGGAGTTAATGCCTGGGCATGCTATAATTGTAAGCAAGAACGGTGGCTTCTCAATGGAGAAAATCCTTGATCAGCGTGGCGACAGCAAATGCTCGTTTGAAAGAATATATTTCAGTCGTGGTTCCGACACCGATATCTACAGAGAGAGGAAGAAACTCGGAGAACAGCTCACAGAATCAATTCTGAAAGCTGTAGACTATGATACGGAGCACACGGTGTTCTCGTTTATTCCTAATACTGCAGAGGTAGCTTTCTATGGAATGCTTGGCGGGTTCAAACGTTATCTTAATGAGCAGAAAATTGAGCGCATACAGAATTTGGACCATCAGCCAACAAAGGAAGAACTTAGGGAGATTCTTCATCAGTATGTAAGAAGCGAGAAAGTGGCATGGAAGGATATAAAGTTGCGCACGTTCATTACCGAGGGTAACTCGCGAAAGGATCTTGCGTCTCACGTATACGACGTAACTTACGGTTCACTGGAACCATATGTGGATAATCTTGTTATCATCGACGACAGTATAGTTCGCGGAACGACCTTGAAAGAGAGTATCCTAAAGATTCTCGACAGTCTGCATCCAAAGAAAATAGTAGTGGTCAGCAGTTCGCCGCAGATTCGCTATCCTGATTATTACGGCATTGATATGCCGAGCCTTGAGGAGTTTTGCGTGTTCCGTGCCACAGTTGAACTGCTAAAGGAACATGGAATGGAAAACGTCATAGATGAGACTTATGAGAATTGTAAGGCGGAGTTGAATAAAGAGAAAAGCCAGATGCAGAATGCCGTGAGATCTATATACAAGCCTTTCAGCATAGACGAGATAGACAGGAAAATTGTTGAAATGCTTCGTCCCGAAGGAATGAAGACGCCGGTGGAGCTTGTGTATCAGTCGATAGAAGGACTTCACACTGCAATTCCTAACCATAAGGGAGATTGGTATTTCACCGGCAATTATCCTACACCAGGCGGAACGAAACTCGTGAACCAGGCTTTCGTAAAATACTACGAAGAAAAATACAATAAGTAACAACCATATATATAGATAAAAACCGAAAGGTCATAAAACATAAAGAATTAATGAGAAACGTAACTTTAGTCTTAGAGGATGGAACAAAGTTTCATGGCAAGTCATTTGGCT
>CAKQDG010000062.1 GCA_934219025.1 uncultured Prevotella sp.
TGCATAAGATAAGCTGCATCTCAGCATAACATTCAAATAAATTTGATGTTCTGCATTCAATTTGCATTATCTTTGCAACTAATATATATATATAAAACAGATTAAGAAGAAATATAACATATATGAGCAGAAAAATAACCAGCGCATTCTCAATGATTGCCGACTACGAAGGAGACATAAGAAACATGTTTCGCGAAACAGTAAATGGCGAGGTTCCAATTCTTCCCACACGAAACTTGATGATGTTTCCGGGCATTGCCTCTCCTATTCTAGTTGGAAGGGAATCAAGCAGAAAACTCGTAGACACCATTTCAAAGAAAAGAAGCAACAATATTATAGGAGTTTTTTGTCAAAAGGATGTTGATACGGAGAATCCCAAAATAAATGATTTATATGAATTTGGAATATATGCCAAAATCGTAAAAGTTCTGGAGATGCCAGGTCAAGATGACAGCGTGACTGTTATCATTCAAGGTCTGGGCCGATGCCATCTTGACTCGATAAAGAAACACAAACCATATCTTATAGGCACCGTTTCGGAAGCACCAGAGGAAATACCGGATGATGACGACAAAGAATACATTGCGGTTGTTGAAGACCTGCACAACTCTGCAGTAAATTATATACGAAAAAACGATGACGTGCCAAACGATGCCGTGTTTGCGCTAAAAAACATCAGAAACAAAATTCTTCTGGCCAACTTCATCTGCGAAAACCTCACGTTTGACAACGAAGAAAAAGCCAACCTTCTCAGTCTGTCATCCATAAAGGAACGTATCTTTGCGGTTATGAGAATTTTGAATCGCGAAATACAACTGCTCGACCTGAAACAAAACATACGCATCAAGACACACGAGGATATCGACGAACAGCAAAAAGAATATTTTCTTCAGCAGCAAATAAAAAACATAAAAGAAGAGTTGGGCAACGGAGAAGCCTCTCCTGAAAGAAAAGAACTCGTAAGAAAAGCAAAGGAAAAAGTGTGGAGCAAGGAAGCGGAAAAAGCTTTCAACAAAGAACTCGAAAAACTCGACACTCTTAACCCTCAAAGTGCTGAATACAGCGTGCAGCTGACATATCTCCAAACCTTTGTTTCTCTGCCTTGGAACACATATACCGTAGACGATTTAAATCTCTCAAAAGCAAAAAAGACACTCGATGCAGACCACTACGGAATGGACAAGGTAAAGGAGCGCATACTGGAATACATGGCAGTGTTGAGTCTTCGCGGGGATTTGAAATCACCAATCCTATGCCTTTACGGACCTCCAGGAGTAGGAAAAACCAGTCTTGGGAAAAGCATTGCAAAGGCAATGGGAAGAAAATACGCCCGCATCTCTCTCGGCGGTCTGCACGACGAATCCGAAATACGTGGACACCGTCGCACATACATCGGTGCAATGCCTGGAAGAATAATTAAAAGCCTGCAGAAGGTCGGAACATCAAATCCAGTGTTCATCCTCGACGAAATAGACAAGACAACGCAGAACACGATAAACGGCGACCCGTCGTCGGCACTTCTCGAAGTGCTGGATCCGGAACAGAACAATGCCTTTCACGACAACTATCTCGACGTGGACTACGACCTGTCGAAAGTATTGTTTATAGCAACGGCAAATGATCTGAACACGATTCCACGCCCATTGCTCGACAGAATGGAAGTAATCGAAATAAGCGGTTACATCACAGAAGAGAAACAAGAGATAGCCAAGCGTCATCTTATCCCAAAAGAAAAAGACAATACAGGACTGGCAGATGAGAAAAAGCTGTCGTTTACAAAAGCTGCAACCGAAAAGATTATCGAACAATACACACGGGAAAGCGGAGTGAGGCAACTGGAAATCCAAATAAACAAAGCCCTGAGAAAACTGGCTTTCATAAAAGCAAAAGACGGGAAACTACCATACACACGCATCACCCCAAGCGAAATAGACAAGCTTCTTGGAAAGGCTCCGTTCTATCGGGACATATATCAGGGAAACGATTATGCCGGTGTGGTAACAGGACTGGCATGGACAAGTGTGGGAGGAGAAATACTCTTCATCGAGACAAGTCTGAGCAAAGGCAAAGGCAGCAAACTCACACTGACAGGAAACCTGGGAGACGTAATGAAAGAGTCGGCAGTTCTCGCTCTGGAATTTGTAAAGGCACATTCCGAAGTGTTGGGAATAGACTATAGAATCTTTGAAAACTGGAACATACACATACACGTTCCGGAAGGAGCAACTCCAAAAGACGGTCCGTCGGCAGGCATAACTATAGCAACCTCGATTGCTTCAGCGCTGACACAAAGAAAAGTTCGCAAGAACACAGCAATGACCGGCGAAATAACTCTCCGCGGAAAAGTCTTGCCTGTAGGTGGCATAAAAGAAAAGATTCTTGCAGCAAAGCGTGCCGGAATAACCGACATCGTAATGTGCCGGGAAAACAAAAAAGACATTGAAGAAATCTCCGAAATATACCTTAAGGGAGTTACTTTCCATTATGTAGAAAATGTACTTGATGTATGGAAATATGCACTTACCGACGAGATCGTGGATAATCCGGTAAAATTCGATGTCGAGGAAGAAAAAAACAGTTCCAAACAATAACAGCTATTGGAATTTCACAAACAAATAAAAGAAAAAAGAATGACTTTTGAACTTGAACATACAGACAATGCAAGCGATGCCAGAACCGGCACCATAACGACAGCCCACGGAAAAATAAAGACACCTATTTTTATGCCTGTCGGAACATGTGGCAGCGTAAAAGGAGTTCACTTCAGCGAACTAAGAGAACAGGTAAAGGCTCAAATCATCCTTGGCAATACATACCACCTGTATTTGCGTCCAGGCCTTGACACTCTCAAAGCAGCCGGCGGACTACATAAATTCAACACCTGGGACAGACCAATACTTACAGACAGTGGCGGATTTCAGGTTTTCTCCCTCACTGGAATAAGAAAACTTAAAGAAGAGGGATGTGAGTTCCGCTCACACATTGACGGATCAAAACATTTCTTCACACCAGAAAATGTTATGGACACAGAACGCATCATCGGAGCCGACATTATGATGGCTTTCGACGAGTGCCCCCCAGGAAAAAGCGATTACCAGTATGCCAAGAAAAGCCTCGAGATGACACAGCGTTGGCTTGACCGATGCATAAAACGATTCAACGAAACAGAACCGCTCTACGGTTACGAACAGTCGCTCTTCCCCATCGTACAGGGATGCACATACAAGGATTTGAGAAGAGAGGCAGCAAAATACGTTGCAGATAAAGGCGCTGACGGCAACGCAATAGGCGGACTTGCCGTGGGCGAACCAACAGAAGTGATGTACGAGATGATTGAAACCGTAAACGAGATTCTACCAAAAGACAAGCCGCGCTATCTTATGGGCGTGGGAACACCACAAAACATACTCGAAGCAATAGAACGAGGTGTAGACATGTTCGACTGCGTTATGCCAACCAGAAACGGGCGCAATGCAATGTTGTTCACATACAATGGAACAATGAACATGAGAAACAAGAAATGGGAGCAAGACTTTTCTCCGATTGATCCCGACGGTTGCTACATTGACCAGATACATTCAAAAGCATATCTACACCATCTGTTCAAGGCACAGGAACTGCTCGCAATGCAAATTGCCAGCATACACAATCTATCATTCTATCTGCGTCTCGTAACAGATGCCCGACACCATATAGAGCAAGGCGACTTCGTTTCATGGAAGCGTTCTGTAATAGACAATTTGGGAAGAAGAGTCTGACAACAAGTAAAGGAAGTAAACAGTAGCAACGCATAAAAGCTTCCGGAAATTGAGAAAACGGAAACAAGATATTGAAAATAAAGCTGTAACGGCAAACAAAAGCTGTAATGACAAACAAAATTAGAAAGTTAAGATTAATGGCAACAGCAAGGAATAAAGCCAAATGGCTTATTGCCATAGTTTCATGGCTTAAATGCCACTTGCGCTGGATGCGCTTCCTGAATCCCGGGAAGTACATCAAAATCCTTGATTGGTATATAATAAAAAAATTCATTGGCACATATATCTATTCGATAATGCTGATCATCTCCATATCAATAGTATTCGACGTCAATGAAAACCTTGCGAAGTTCTCGCAATACCATGCCCCCCTGAAAGCCATAGTATTCGATTACTATATGAACTTCGTGCCATATTTTGCCAATCTGTTCAGCCCTTTGTTCGTATTCATTGCAGTAATATTCTTTACATCAAAACTTGCAGGCAACTCCGAGATAATCTCAATTCTCGCTTCAGGAGTCAGCTTCAAGCGGCTGATGCGTCCATACATGATTTCAGCTCTGCTGATATCAGTCCTGACATTCTATCTTGGATCGTATGTGATACCTAAAGGCAACATCGTCAGACAGAACTTCGAAAGTATGTACAAAAACAAGAAGCGCAACACATCGGCAGACAATGTGCAACTTCAAGTAGGAAAAGGAGTCATAGCCTACATACAACATTATGACAACAACATAAAGAAAGGATACGGATTCTGTCTTGACAAATTTGAGAACAAAAAACTCGTAAGCCACCTTACAGCATCAGAAATACAATACGACACAATTTCTGAATCCAAATACCATTGGAAACTCTCAAACTGGCGCATACGGCAAATGCGCGGACTACGCGAAAAGATTGTAAGCGGAACAGACAAAGACTCCGTAATAATGATGGAACCAGCCGATCTCGTGTTTTCAAAAGGTCAGCAGGAAACATTCACAAGCCCACAACTAAAAGAATATATCAGCAAGCAAATCAACCGAGGTTCAAGCAACGTGGTACAGTATGAAGTTGAATACCACAAACGCATTGCAACATCATTTGCTTCGTTCATATTGACAACAATAGGAGTTTCCCTATCGTCAAGAAAAAGAAAAGGAGGAATGGGATTGTATCTTGGCATAGGATTAGCCTTGAGCTTCGGATATATAATGCTTCAGACAGTATCGGCAACATTTGCTATACAAGCCGACACTCCACCGATGCTTGCAGCATGGATACCGAATATAATTTTTGCAGTCGTGGCATATTTTTGCTACAGGAAATCTCCAAATTAATATATATACATGACATAATGAAAATGTCAGAAAAGATGTAAAATAGGATAAAAAGTAAGAAGATGATGGATTTTTATGATTTAGATTTAAGCGACAATACACTTGATGCTCTCGACGATATGAATTTCACCACTTGCACCCCCGTGCAAGAGAAATGCATTCCGCCTATCCTTGACGGTTACGACGTTTTGGGCGTGGCACAGACAGGAACAGGAAAGACTGCGGCCTATCTGCTTCCAATTCTGAGTCTGCTCGATGACGGAGGATTTCCCAAAGATGCAATAAACTGTGTAATCATGAGCCCTACACGCGAACTTGCCCAACAGATAGACCAGGCAATGCAGGGATTCTCATATTATATGAAAGACATCAACAGTGTGGCGATATATGGCGGGAACGACGGAAACAGATACGATCAGGAATACAAAAGTCTGAAGATGGGAGCAGATGTTGTAATAGCTACTCCAGGACGACTGATAAGTCATATTACAATGGGAAACGTAGACTTCAGCCGCGTTTCTTTCTTCGTACTTGACGAGGCTGACAGGATGCTCGATATGGGATTCTCAGAAGATATAATGAGCATTGCCAAGCTCCTCCCACCTACATGTCAAACAATAATGTATTCGGCAACAATGCCGAATAAAATAGAAGAGTTGGCAAAAACACTTCTGAAAGACCCTGTTGTTGTAAAACTGTCAGTAAGCAAACCTGCAGAGAAAATCAACCAGCAAGCCTACCTATGCCACGAGGACCAGAAAATAAAGGTTCTTAAATACATGTTCAAGAAAGAAAAGCCCAGTCGCGTAATCATATTCTCATGCTCAAAAGTTAAAGTAAAGGAAATCAACCGGTCACTCAAGCAAATAGGTATAAACAGCGGTGAGATGCATTCCGACTTGAGCCAGGCAGAACGCGACGAGGTGATGTTCAAATTCAAAGGAGCACAGATTGACGTGCTTGTAGCTACCGACATCGTAGCCCGCGGTATTGATATCGACGACATTACTATGGTGATAAACTACGACGTTCCGCACGACGTTGAAGACTATGTACATCGCGTCGGTCGAACGGCACGTGCCAACCGCGACGGACGCGCCATTACCCTTATCAGAGGAAAAGAAGTGGGCTACTTCATGAAAATAGAAAAATTTCTTGAACGAGAAATTGAGAAACTCCCATTGCCTGAGAATATAGGAAAGGCTCCCGAGTACAAAGAATATAAAGAGTCTAAGGGTCGCAGACGAAAGAACAGTCGAGGGAACAACAAAACTCAAAATAAAGCCAAGCGCAATACAAAAGCCTTACCAAAAAGAAACAATAAACAAAACTCCCCTAATAGAATGAGAAACAGCGGAAGCAACTCAAAAAAGAAAAAGACAGAGAACCATGAATAATATAAAAAGCACCCATAACCCTCAACGGGTTCGGGTGCTTTTTATATTTGTCTTTCTATAAAACAAATAGTATGCTACATCTATATCACTCCTGTATCCGGCACAATATAAAAAGACACAGAATACTAAAAACATAAGGCAATATACAAAAAAGTCTACCCCTGAATTATTTCAGAAATCTCTTCAAACTTCTTGCCCATATTTAGATTGAGATATATGTTATAAAGAGCCGAAGCCCATTTGTCTTTTTGGTCAGGCATAAGACTACGATACTTTTCCATAAAAGGCAAAGCCTTTCTATAATAACCTTTCGCCACATTTTTAGCCTGACGAGTCAATTTCTTCTCTGCTTCAAACGCCATATTAAGATAAGCAAGGCCAGCCGTGTAATAAGCGTCAGCGATAGAATCATTACGGGCAATGATGCCATTGCAAACCGAAACACTTTCTTCATACTTGCCGATATTCAGCAGAATATTCGCTTTTGCATAAAGGAACAGCGGATTAAGAGAATCTTTAGCTATGGCAGATTCAGCCACAGCCATAGCAGAATCAGAAAAGTTTCTGTTATTGTAGTAATCTATAAGCCGTGTAAAAAAATATTCGGATTTTGGGAACTCTTCAAACCCAGTCCTCAAGGTCGAACAATATTTTTCGTCATTCTTTTCTTCAAGCCAAATATTAGCAAGAAACTGAAGAGTATTCTCCCTCCCAGGAACATATCCAAGAGCCATATCATGATACTTCAGAGCAAGTCCATTGTCTTCAAGTTTCACTCCGCAATACGTAGCAAGATATGCAGCCTTAGAACCAAGTTCCTCTTCATCGGCATATTTAATACCCGAAAAAAGAGGCTGCTTCATGCAGTCAATAAAGCAGTCGAGCATGTCAAAAGCATCTCTGTAATTCTTTTTAGCAATAAAAAACAGTCCACCATTAAACAAGTTCTTTCGGTAAACATTAAGATATTCAGAATTTTTTTTGCGATACTTTAGCCTTACTCTTCCCTTTTTGTCAGGCATAGCATCAACACTGTCCATAGCTTCACATTCCAGAAACATTTTTCTGCCCGTTGTAAAAAGAGCGGCCGTATCATATTTCTGCTTCAGATAAAGTTTTTCGTTACCCTGTTCATACTGTTTCTTCAAAGCTTCAGTCAGAGTGTACCAAATCTTTAGATTCTTCGAATTGGCAGAATCTTCCAGAAGTTTTCTCATCGAAGCTTCAGCCTTGTCAAGATTAGCACCACTCTTTATATAGGTTTGTGCCTGTGCGATTTCCTTTTTCTGAGCACATACACAAATCCATACATTCAAACACACAAACAATAATACGAACAACCTTTTCATCTTGTGAAATAAAAAATAGAGTTAAGAGGCATAACGTAAAAAATTTACGCAAACCTCTTAACTCAGTTTTCCTAATACCTTAAATTATTTTGTCAAAGCCTCTGCTTCCTTTGTCTTTTCATCATCAGCACCAAGAGTACGATACAGACATGAGTAGAGAGAGTAAGCCCAGTTAGCCTTAAACTCCATTTTCTTGTCCATATCCTTAGCCTTGTTCAGATAATCAATTGCCTCGTTATATACACCGATAATAACCTTTTCGGCAGCAGCAGGAATACGTCCCTTTGTCTTTGCAGAGATTTGTTCAGCCTTTTCCTGAGCAAGGAACATATAGCAGTTTCCGATAGAAGCGACAACAGGCACGTTGTCTGGCATAATTTCAGCAGCCTTCTTCAGGTCCTCGATAGCCTCCTGCCATTTGTGGTCATTCATATACGCCTGTCCTCTCATTGCAACAGCTGCAAAGTTCTTTGGATTCTGTGCAAGAGCCTTGTCCACTACAGCATTGAAGTCAGCCTTGCGTCCCTGAGAGAGATAAAGAGAAGTCAAAGTGCTGAAAACAACCTGATTGTCAGGATACTGTGCAAAGATCTTCTCCACCTTACTAGTTACTGCAACCGAATCCTCGTGAGTCTTCATAGTATTCTGCAGAGCATTCAGTTTAACAGTCATCGCATCCTTTGCATAAGTTGTATCAGCAAGGGCCAAGTCGGCATACTTGTCAGCCTTTTTGTACTCCTGTGCGAAGAATGCAGAAAGAGAAGCGAAATAAGCGATCTGCGATGCATACTGGTCTGGCTGTCCAGCCTGGAACATTGGAGCAACACTTGTATCCACATACGCTCCGAAAGCCTTTGCAGCATTGTGATAATCCTTTGCATCATAGAAAAGCTGACCGGCATTGATCAAGTCGTTGCGCACGCTCATAAGCCTTGCAGCATTACTCTTGGCAAACTTAGGCTTTACTTTACCCTTTGCGTTAGGCATATTGTCATACTTGTCGCAATCAAGTGCAGCCTTGATAGCAGCCTCGGCAGCAGAGTACATACCTTTCTGGTCAAACTTCTTGTCCTCGTGTTTCACCTCGTTAGAGATTTTGGTCTCAGCCTCTTTGTTATATTTGGCAAGGGCAAGATCCACAACTTTGTTGTAAGCCTTAGCCTTATCCTCGTTAGACAAGTTAGCCTCTCCCTGCTTGATAAGTTCGAGAGCATCCTTGTACTTTTCGGCACTCAGGATAGTTTTGATATCCTGAGCCTGCATTGCAGCGCTACTGAGCACTGCGAATGCGAAAACCATAAGTTTTTTCATCTTTATATATTTAAGTTGTTTGATTATTACTCTTCAGTAAAACTGTCAGGATTGTTGTCCGAACCCTCGTCAGCAACCGTTTCATCCGTTTCTGTAGAAGCCGTATTGTTCTTCATTATCTCCTCGCTTGTCTTGTCAAAGTCATTGCGGCTCTCCTCCTCGGCCACAGCCTCGAGATCCGAACTCATCACCTTGCAGACGCTGGCAATCACATCATTTTTCTTTGTCAAGTTAATGAGTCTAACACCTTGTGTAGCACGCCCCATAACACGACATTCCTTAACAGAAAGTCTAATGACGATACCGCTCTTGTTGATAATCATCAGGTCGTTGTCGTCTGTTACCACCTTGATAGCAACTAGACGTCCGGTCTTTTCTGTTATGCCGAGAGTCTTCACGCCCTTTCCGCCACGGTTTGTTACGCGATAGTCTTCCACCATGCTTCTCTTGCCGTAACCATTCTCGCTAACCACCATAATGGTTTCATTTTCAGGATCATTCACTACAACCATGCCAACGACCTCGTCGTCACCGCCATCAAGTTTCATACCGCGTACACCGGTAGACACACGTCCCATAGAGCGCACAGTACTCTCGTTGAATCTCACGGCACGACCATTCTTGTTGGCCAGAACAAGCTCGTTGTGCCCGTTGGTCAGTCTTACGCCAACGACCTCGTCACCTTCCAATATATTTATGGCATTCACACCATTTGCGCGTGGTCGGCTATAAGCCTCCAGCAAGGTCTTCTTGATGATACCGTTCTTAGTAGCGAACACAACATAATGGCTATTGATGAACTCCTCATCATCCAGAGTCTTCAGTCTGAGGAACGCATTCACGCTGTCGTCGCTCTCGATATTCAGCAGATTCTGTATAGCCCTGCCCTTGCTGCTCTTGTTACCCTCCGGTATCTCATAACACTTGAGCCAGTAACAACGGCCCTTCTTGGTGAAGAATATCATCGTGTTGTGCATTGTTGCAGGGTAGATATATTCCGTGAAGTCCTGTTCACGACTGTGAGCGCCCTTGCTTCCAACTCCACCTCGAGCCTGTTCACGGAATTCGCTCAGAGGAGTACGCTTGATATATCCCAAATGACTGATTGTGATAACCACAGGATCATTAGGATAGAAATCCTCCGGATTAAACTCCTCGCTTGAGTATTTTATTTCCGTGCGTCTTTCGTCTCCGTATTTTTCTTTCACTTCCTGCAGTTCATCCTTCATAACCTTTTTGCAAAGTTCCGGATCATCAAGAATCTGCTGCAGATAAGCAATTTGTTTTTCCAGTTCCTCGTATTCAGCGTGCAACTGTTCCAGTCGCAGGCCTGTAAGCTGACTGAGTCGCATATCCACGATAGCCTTCGACTGCAGCTCGTCCAGGTTGAATCTCTGTTCCAAGTTGCGTTGAGCATCCGAAGGTGTTTTCGAAGCGCGTATGATATGAACCACCTCGTCGATATTGTCGCATGCAATGATAAGTCCCTCAAGAATGTGGGCACGCTCCTGTGCCTTTTTCAAGTCAAATTTTGTGCGTCGGATAGTAACGTCATGACGGTGTTCCACAAAATACTTCACACATTCCTTTAATGTAAGCAAACGAGGACGACCTTTAACCAGTGCGATACAATTCACTGAGAAAGAGCTCTGTAGCGCAGTCATCTTAAATAGTTTATTCAAGATAACATTTGCATTGGCATCCTTCTTCACATCTATTACGATGCGCATACCCTGTCTGCCAGACTCATCGTTGGCATTGCTGATACCATCAAGTTTACCCTCCTTCACCAGGTCGGCAATATACGTAATAAGCTGTGCTTTATTGACGCCATACGGAATTTCTGTAATAACGATTTTATCGTGAGAATCCCCGCTTTCAATCTCAGCCTTGGCTCTCATCACGATACGTCCCCTACCCGTTTCGTAAGCATCCTTAACCCCCTGGATGCCATAGATATAAGCTCCAGTAGGGAAATCCGGCGCCTTGATATAGTGCATCAGTCCATCGATGTCGATGTCAGGATTGTCAATATAAGCACAACAGCCGTCGATAACCTCCGAAAGATTATGCGTAGGAATATTGGTAGCCATACCCACAGCAATACCGTTTCCGCCATTTACGAGCAGATTAGGAATCTTCGTAGGCATAACCGTAGGTTCAAGCAGCGAATCATCGAAGTTGTTTGTCATGTCCACCGTGTCCTTGTTCAGGTCGTCCATGATATGCTCACCCATCTTCGAGAGTCTACACTCCGTGTAACGCATGGCGGCAGCCGAATCGCCGTCCACACTACCGAAGTTACCCTGTCCGTCCACGAGAGTGTATCTCATGTTCCAGTCTTGCGCCATACGCACCAGCGCTCCATAAACAGAGCTGTCGCCGTGCGGGTGATATTTACCGAGCACTTCACCAACGACGCGGGCACACTTCTTGTATGGTTTGTCACTTGTATTTCCGATACCCATCATACCGTAAAGTATGCGTCGGTGTACAGGCTTGAATCCGTCGCGCACATCAGGCAACGCACGCGCCACAATCACCGACATAGAGTAGTCGATGTACGAGGACTTCATCTCTTCTTCTATATTAATCTTGAGAATCCTGTCCTGATCAATCGTGTTGTTATTATCCATTGATATGTTAAGTTGTTAATTTTCTCAAATTTTCAATTTAAGGGCATTTTCGGGCGATTTAAGCCCTTTTTCCCAATTTGGGTGCTAAATTACTACAAATATTCGACCACCGCAAATTTTTGCTTATAAAAAAACAAAACGTCTGAAATCGAAGAAACTGTCATTAATATGTTTCGTGCGATTCCAGACGTTATTTCAGAATTCAATTACTTCAGACGCAAAAGGTTTAGGCTTACTCGCCTTTTTCGGCATCAGTTTTCTTGTAGTCCACCACAGTGGCACGCTGCATGTTTCCGTCAAGTTTTGAGTTGCGGAGCTTTCCGGTAGCGCGACAGCGCAGGCGCAGTCCCTCAATATTCACCGACTGTTGGAATTCCTCAACACTGCCGGCACCACCAAGTTTGTTCACGATACCAACCGAGAAGATAGCGAGGTCAGGCAACTTCACCGTTTTTCCGTCGAGTATAAGTTCCTTGATACACGACACCATGTCGGTAAGAATACCCTTTATGGCACCAGCCGAAAACGGAGTGTTATGACTTGCCATGTGTTGAGCAAGTTCCTCAAGTTCCACCATGTGGTCCACCTTCGGACGAGCATACCATTTACCGAAATACTGCGAAGTCTTCACATTGTTCTTGGTCAAAACATACTTAATCATAATAACAAAAATTTTAATGTTAATAAAAACGATATTTATCTCTGTGCCACCCGTCGTTCCGAATGACACACGCAATATAATACATACACCCGGACACGTGTCCCGTTAAATACCGCCAAGTACCGATAAAAAGCAAAGAAAGCAACATTTCCCCTTTCACCCCCGTTTTCCCATTCAGATAAAACAGCACAGTCTTGCAGAACCTGAATATTTTATATACTTTTGCATGCATAAACAACTTACAGATGAACGCAAAAAACATATATATCAAAAAAGCAAGTGCCATATTGCGGCATTTCAGGAAAGTAAATCCTGCAAAGACCGGCATAACGCTCCTTATAATAGAGGTATTCCTATTATTTATATATAGCACACTGAATTTACAGACCAACATCCCCCTCGTGCTTGCCATAGTTCTATGCATTATGAGCATCATTCTCATTTTCTGCAGTATGAAACACACAGGAAAATACTGAATTAGAGGTGTTTTCTTGTTAAATAAATATAAAAACAGCATATTCTGCTTCGTTGTAATGATGTTGGAAAACATAAATCCGGAAAATAGTAGTACCTTTGCAGCCGATTTATTAATTCACATAAAGTCTAACTTTATTAATTTACAACAAAACATTTATTTATTTTTATGGCAGATTTAAAGAACGTACAGCCGTTGGCAGACTTCAACTGGGACGAGTTTGAGAACGGAACACAGGCCAATGTCAGCAAGGAAGACTTGCAGAAGGCCTACGACGAAACTCTGAACAAGGTAAGCGAGCATCAGGTTGTTGAAGGTACCGT